>NZ_JAHGAM010000009.1:0-169312 GCF_030248595.1 Vibrio sp. D417a
CTTGCGACTTACATTAACGGCCAAACTGACCTAGTGAAAGCCTCTGTAGACCAAGACGGTAAACTGCAAATCTTCGCTGGCAACAACAAAGTTGAGGGCGAGGTCGAGTTTTCAGGCGGTCTATCTGGTGAACTAGGTTTGGGCGAAGGTAAAAAAGTAACGGTAGATACTATCGACGTAACCTCAGTTGGTGGCGCACAAGAATCTGTTGCTATCATCGATGCGGCACTGAAATACGTAGACAGCCACCGCGCAGAGCTGGGTGCATTCCAGAACCGTTTCAACCATGCAATCAGCAACTTGGACAACATTAACGAGAATGTGAACGCGTCGAAGAGCCGTATCAAAGATACAGATTTCGCGAAAGAAACGACGGCAATGACCAAATCACAAATTCTATCGCAAGCGTCAAGCTCAATCCTTGCGCAAGCGAAACAAGCGCCTAACTCAGCGCTAAGTCTGCTAGGTTAATCAATTTAACAAAGCAAGAAACCAAAGCCAGGCTCATCCCTGGCTTTTTGCTTATTGGCTATAACGATTCAGATGTGTCCTGACATTATGTTCGATAAGGCATTCATATCGATTAGATGATCTCTTTAAATTCCAATGTTTCTGCGATGGTGGCGCAGAGACACCTGAGTCAAGCAGCTGCGCAAAATGTTGAGTCACAACGCAACCTAACTTCGGGGTTTCGAATCAACTCGGCGAGCGATGATGCGGCAGGTTTACAGATATCGAATACTCTCCATGTACAAACGAGAGGGCTTGATGTCGCCTTAAGAAATGCGCACGACGCTTTTTCTGTTGCTCAAACAGCGGAGGGAGCATTGCACGAAAGCAGTGACATATTGCAACGCTTACGCTCTCTGGGGCTTCAAGCAGCAAACGGCAGTTATGACTCAAGTGATCGGCAAAGTATTCAATATGAGGTCGTAGCGCTGCAAGATGAGCTTGATCGTGTCGCGATCACGACAACATTTGCGGATAAAAACCTGTTTGATGGATCTTACGGTTCACAAAGTTTCCATATTGGCGCGAACGCTAATTCAATCTCTTTGACGTTACGTAACATGCGTAGCCATATCCCAGAGATGGGAGGGCAGCATTATGTTGGTGATGCGGTCGATAAAGATTGGCGAGTCACTAAAGATAACCAAACCCTAAAAGTCGAATACCAAGACAGTAAAGGGCAAACCCAAACGGAATCCATTGGACTCAAATTGGGTGACCGTATAGAACAGGTCGCCACTTACATCAATGCTCAACAATCGATAGTGAATGCTTCAGTAACGGAAAACAACGAACTGCAATTCTTCGCTTCTACGATGAATGCGCCAGAGGGTGTGCTTCTCGATGGGAGTTTAGCGGATGTGCTTGATGTGAGCGCTGGTCAATTAGTCACAATGGATGACATTGATATGTCGACGGCAGGTAAGGCTCAGCTTTCAGTTGGGGTGATTGATGCAGCAATTAAGTACGTTGATTCGCACCGAAGTGAAATTGGCAGCTTTCAGAACCGTGTAAACGGCTCGATGGATAACTTAAATACTGTGAATCGGAGTGTTACAGAGTCCAAGAGTCGAATAAGAGATACAGACTTCGCAAGAGAATCTACGGAAATGGTGCGTTCTCAAGTGCTCCAAGATGCGACAACAGCATTATTGGCTCAGGCAAAGCAAAGGCCGAGTTCGGCACTTGGATTACTTAGCTGAGCGGATTTCATTGATGTAAGTCGATTAGAAACAAAATTTCAGGTAATAAAAAACGCTGCCAATGGCAGCGTTTTTTCGTGTTCGATTAAGTAAAAATTACTTAGTTACACGTAGAACTGGAGTTTCACCAACAGTTACAGAACCAGAAAGCTTGTTTAGCTCTTTGATTTCGTCCATGTTAGAGATAACAACTGGAGTTAGCGTTGACTTCGCTTTCTCTTCTAGAAGAGCTAGATCGAATTCAATTACAGTGTCGCCAGCTTTAACAGTTTGACCTTCTTCAGCGATACGCGTGAAGCCTTCGCCTTTTAGTTCAACTGTGTCGATACCGAAGTGAACGAAAAGCTCAACACCGTCGTCAGACTCGATAGAGAACGCGTGGTTAGTTTCGAAGATCTTACCGATAGTACCGTTTACAGGAGCTACCATTTTGTTGCCTGCTGGCTTGATAGCAATACCGTCACCAACGATTTTCTCAGCGAAAACAACATCTGGCACGTCTTCGATGTTTACAATCTCACCAGAAAGTGGCGCGATGATTTCGATAGCACCAGCGTCAGCGCTGTCATCAGATACAAGCTTCTTAAGTTTGTCAAACAGACCCATTGTGTCATGCTCCTAAGGTTTGGTTTTATTCTGTCGAATTATAGTATACCAATATAGCTCATTAGACGACTTTTTTCGCCGTCTAATGGCCATTAAGTATTGAATTACTTGGTACTACCGATTACTGAGCTTTCTCAGCAATAAACTTTTCTACCACGGCTTCGATTTCTTCTGCTGTCGGTAGAGAAAGGGCTTCTTCAGCCATTGCTTTCACTTCTGCGAAGTTAGAGTTACGAACTACTTTCTTCACTTTAGGGATTGAAATGCCGCTCATTGAGAACTCGTCCAGACCCATACCTAGAAGTAGAAGTGTTGCACGCTCGTCACCTGCAAGTTCACCACACATACCAGTCCATTTACCTTCTGCGTGAGAAGCGTCGATAACTTGCTTGATCACTGTAAGTACAGCTGGTGATAGTGGGTTGTATAGGTGAGAAATCATCTCGTTACCACGGTCAACCGCTAGCGTGTACTGAGTTAGGTCGTTTGTACCGATAGAGAAGAAAGACACTTCCTTCGCTAAGTGGTGTGCGATCGCAGCAGCAGCAGGAGTTTCAACCATAACACCGATTTCGATGTTTTCGTCGAACGCGTGGCCTTCAGCGCGTAGCTCTTCTTTGTACTCTTCGATCGCTTTCTTAAGCTCACGGATTTCTTCGACAGAGATGATCATTGGGAACATGATACGCAGTTTGCCGTGTGCAGAAGCACGTAGGATGCCACGTAGCTGATCACGAAGGATTTCACGACGATCTAGACTGATACGTACAGCACGCCAACCTAGGAATGGGTTCATCTCTTTTGGAAGATCCATGTATGGGAGATCTTTATCGCCGCCGATATCCATAGTACGGATGATCACAGCTTGACCGTTCATTGCTTCCGCAACTTCTTTGTACGCTTGGTACTGTTCTTCTTCAGTTGGTAGCGCAGTACGGTCCATAAATAGGAATTCAGTACGGTACAGACCAACACCTTCACCGCCGTTACGAAGGATACCGTCACAGTCTTTCACTGTACCGATGTTACCGCAAACTTCTACACGGTGACCGTCAGTCGTTTCTGCGTGTAGGTCTTTCAGTTTCGCTAGCTCTTCTTTTTCAGCTAGGAATGCTGCTTTAACCGCTTTCGCTTCTTCTAGCTCAGCTTCTGATGGGTTAACAACAATCTTGTTGTTCATTGCGTCAAGAATCAGCATGTCGCCATTCTTAACTTTCTTCGTGATGTCGTTAGTACCAACGATAGCTGGAAGCTCAAGTGAGCGAGCCATGATTGAAGTGTGAGATGTACGACCGCCGATATCACAAGCAAAACCAAGCACGTAGTCTAGGTTGATTTGTGCAGTTTCAGATGGCGTTAGGTCGTAAGCAACAAGAATTACTTCTTCGTTGATATCGCTAAGCGAAACAATGTTGATGCCTAGTGCGTTCTTAACAAAACGAGAACCGATATCGCGGATGTCAGTTGCACGCTCTTTTAAGTATTCGTCATCTAGAGACTCAAGAGCACATGCTTGCTCTTCGATCACTGAGTGGATAGCGTGATCAGCAGTCATCTTGTCGTTTTTGATAAGTGCTAGGATTTCCTCTTCTAGCTCTTCGTCTTCAAGAAGCATGATGTGACCTTCAAAGATCGCTTCTTTTTCTTCGCCAAACGTTTCAAGCGCTTTTTGCTTGATAGTTTCTAGCTGAGCTGCAGATTTGTTACGAGCGTCAAAGAAACGCTGAACTTCAGCTTCTACTTGATCGTCAGAAATAGTGTTTGTGTTTAGGACAATTTCATCTTCTTGAAGTAGTAGTGCTTTACCGATTGCAATACCAGGAGATGCTAGGATGCCTGAAATCATAGCCTTACCTTAAGTTTGGTCAACTTTATAAAACGGGAGAATAATGGGTGCGCTAACGAATAGTTTTAGCTTAGTTTTGAGCCTATTTCCAACGAAGCCATTTTGCTTTCACAAAATGGCTTCTGGAGTAGGAGACCGGATTAGTGTAGTTGGTCCATTAGAGCAACTAGGTGGTCAACTGCTTGCTGAGCTTGTGGGCCTTCAGCAGAAATAGTAACTTGAGTACCTTTTACTAGGCCTAGTGTTTGTAGTTTGAACAGGCTCTTAGCGCTAGCGCTTTTACCGTTAGAAGTCACAGTGATGTCTGCGTCGAATGCTTTTGCTTCTTTAACAAACTGTGCAGCTGGACGAGTGTGAAGGCCGTTTTCTGCTGTGATTTCTACTTGCTTCTCGTACATGTGATATACCCCAATAAATGTATTTTTTTGTTAGTTTGTGACCAGATTTTAGCTTAACTGCTTTACATCTTGTGCGCTAGCACGGGAAGAGTTCAAAGCGCGTCAGTTCTGATACTAGTCAAAAGTTTGGTAACTACGCAACTGTTTGCGTGCGTAATCACTTTGAAACCTTTTTGTGTTCTGCTTCTTTATTTTGAAGCTAGAAATAAAACACCCTGATATTACCAAAGGTAGGGCAGGGATCAACAAAAAAGCCCCTAAACGGGGCTTTTTTAAACTAAAAATTGATTTGAACACATATTATTGTTGGTTCTCTTTTTCGGTAAAGATACCTGCAAAGAGTGCTGTACTTAGGTAACGCTCACCGGAACTTGGCAAGACAGTTACAATTGTTTTTCCTTCAAATTCAGGTAGTTCCGCAAGTCGGTTCGCTGCAACAACCGCTGCGCCAGATGAGATACCAGCTAGGATACCTTCCTCTTCCATTAGGCGACGAGCCATCTCAATCGCTTCTTCTGAGGTAACTTGCTCAACACGGTCAATAATGTCTAAATCGAGGTTACCAGGGATGAAACCAGCACCGATACCTTGAATTTTGTGTGGGGCAGGTTGGATTTCTTCGCCAGCAAGTGCTTGTGCAATAACCGGAGACTCTGCTGGCTCAACTGCAACAGAAGTGATGGCTTTGCCTTTTTCACCTTTGATGTAACGGCTTGTACCTGTGATAGTACCGCCCGTACCAACACCAGCAACGAATACGTCGATTTCACCGTCTGTCGCTTCCCAAATCTCAGGGCCCGTAGTCTTTTCGTGGATTTCTGGGTTCGCTGGGTTGTCAAATTGTTGAAGAAGTAGGTACTTCTCAGGGTTGCTTGCTACGATTTCTTCTGCTTTAGCAATCGCCCCTTTCATGCCTTTCGCCGCTTCAGTCAGCTCAAGGTTCGCGCCTAGTGCTTTTAGTAGCTTACGGCGTTCTAGGCTCATTGATTCAGGCATGGTCAATGTTAGCTTGTAACCGCGAGCAGCCGCTACGAATGCTAGAGCAACACCTGTGTTACCACTGGTAGGTTCTACAAGCTCTACACCTGGCTTAAGAAGCCCCGCTTTCTCTGCTTCCCAAATCATGTTTGCACCGATACGGCACTTAACACTGAAGCTAGGGTTACGCGCTTCAATTTTCGCGAGAACTTTGCCTTTACTTACTTTGTTTAGACGAACGAGAGGTGTATTACCAATAGTAAGAGAGTTATCTTCGTAGATTTTGCTCATAGTGATGTTCCTTCATTACACGTTGTGTGAATATGGATAGAAGAATATGCGGTATGAAAAAAAGGGAAAAGGATTAAAAAGTTATATCTTATTAGGTTGGCCCAGAACTTGATAAAAGAAAAGGGAAAAGCTGGCGCTGATCCCTTTCCTTAATCTCTAATCGACTATCGTTGGTGCTTAAACTCCGCGACCCACATAGCGGTTGCACCACATATTGCTACAGGCATGACAATGAGGTTCAAAATTGGGATCGTCGTAAACACAGACACCAATACCCCAAAGCCATAGGCCTTACCTTGCTTTTGTTTCAATTTGTAACGCATGTCGTTAAATGGGATTTTATGGTTATCAAACGGGTAGTCACAATATTGAATCGCGAGCATCCAGGCGGTAAAGATAAACCATAAAAATGGGCCTACTGTTTGTCCAAGGGCAGGGATGAGCAATAACAGGAATAGGCCTATTGCTTTAGGTAAAATGTAAAGGAGCTTTCTCCACTCACGAGCTAAAACGCGAGGAACATCTTTCAGGACGGCAGTGAAACCATCATCATTTACTTTTTGTCCCGTTAAGTACTCTTCCACTTTTTCAGCCAAGAGGCCATTGAATGGCGCGGCGATAAAGTTCGCGAGCGTGCTGAAAAAATAGGAGAAGGTAGCGAGTATCGTCAGAGCGAGTAAAGGCCAAAGAATGTAAGTTAACCAGGATAAAAACTCAGGCAGCTGCCCAATCCAGCCTTCTATCCATATATTAAGGTTTGAAAATAGATAGAAGATGGCACCACCTACAAGCAAGATATTTGCAAGTAGAGGTAAGATGACAAAGCGCCTGATTTTAGGGGCAAGTGCCAATTGTATCCCGTATAGAAAATAACCGAACCCGGTTCTCTGCTGATTGTTTTGCTTCATGTCTATTTTGGCTTCGTGTAAATGAAAACTCATTGTACCTGTGAGGACTTTTCTTTCAATGCCCTGACAAATGACGTCTTGTTAAGTGGAATCGTGGCAAGAATCACAACAAAAAACGGAACTTCTTGCATTAAGTTGTTCTAAATCTACATATAGTTTTGGTAAAGTAAACGTATCATTCAGATTTATTGCACTTGGGTTGCTGCTCAAGGAACTGCGAGTAGTAAAAACAAGTATATTGAGAGTAAATAATGCAGGAATTGCGATTCGTACTCATTGTTGTTGGCGCATTAGCCATCGCGGCATTACTGTTTCATGGTTTATGGAGCAGTAAAAAAGAAGGCAAAGCAAAGTTTGGTAACAAGCCACTTGGTAAGCTGGATGTTAACCAAGAAGACAAAAATGATCTTGTTGAGAAAGAACGAGACTTCGCTCCCGCTCCTGAAGATGACTTTGAGATCATTCGCAAAGATCGCAAAGAACCAGATTTTGGGATGGCGAGCTCTTTCGACAACAAGTTTGAATCTGACCCGTTATTCGGTGGTCCATCTGAAGTCAAACAGACGCAGCAGGAGCCGGATGACATCCCTTCATTTGTTGCAGAAAAAGATAAAGAAGAGGACGTTGAGCCTGTTGTTCAAGCAACAGTAGCTGAAGAGCCATTCCAGCCCGCTGTGGAAGAAGACGCTATTCCCGCCGCGTTTGATATTACGGAGAAAGAACAGCAAGTCGAAACGGTTAGTGAGCCTGTCGTTGCAGAGCCTAAGGAAGAGCCAAAGCCAGAACCTGAAATGCAAGTGATTGTATTGAATGTGCACTGTGCGGGTGAAGAGCCATTTGTTGGTACTGCTTTATTTGAAAGTATGCAACAAAACGGTCTAATTTATGGCGAGATGGATATTTTCCATCGTCATGTTGACTTGTCCGGTAACGGCAAAGTGCTGTTTAGCGTCGCTAATATGATGCACCCTGGTACGTTTGAGCATGCTGATCCTGCTGAGTTTACAACGAAGGGTATTTCATTCTTCATGACATTGCCTTGTTATGGCGAGGCTGAACAGAACTTCAACTTAATGCTCCGAACTGCGCAGCAAATTGCTGATGACTTAGGTGGTAACGTACTTGATGACCAGCGCAACTTAATGACGCCAGATCGTTTAGCATCTTATCGACGTCAAATAGTTGAGTTTAATGCCGCTAACGCATAATCTTAACAGCAAATAATAATAGGGCTCCGGATGGAGCCCTTTTTCTTGGATTTCCCAACCTCACCGATTGAAAATACACGGGGCTTTACTATGTCTGAATCAGTACTTCAGCGACTAGAAGAACTAAAAGAGTCGTTGCATTACCACGCTGTGCGTTACTACGTGGAAGATAACCCAGAGATCCCTGATGCCGAGTACGACCGTTTAATGCGAGAGTTACTGGATATTGAAGCTGAGAACCCTGACTTAATAACCGTAGACTCGCCAAGCCAACGTGTCGGTGGACAACCTCTCTCTGCGTTTAGCCAAGTGACACATGAAGTACCGATGCTTTCGCTTGATAACGCGTTTGATGATAGTGAACTTGATAGTTTCCACAAGCGCGCACAAGAGCGCGTGGGCAGCCAGAGTGTGAAAGAATACTGTTGTGAGCCTAAATTGGATGGACTCGCCGTAAGTTTGTTATATGAGAATGGCGTGTTAGTTCAGGCGGCCACTCGAGGCGATGGTACTACGGGTGAAAACATCACAGAGAATGTGCGTACGATTAAAGCCATTCCTTTAAAACTCAGAGGTAATGACTGGCCAAATCGTCTTGAAGTTCGTGGTGAAGTCTTTATGCCGAAAGCTGGGTTTGAAAAGCTCAATGAATTAGCAAGGAAGAAAGGCGAGAAAATCTTTGTTAATCCACGTAACGCTGCGGCAGGTAGCTTACGACAATTGGATTCACGTATTACGGCTTCTCGTCCGCTTAGCTTCTATGCATACAGTGTAGGCGTGGTGCAAGGCGCAGAATTGGCAGCAAGTCATTACGAACGCTTTTTGCAAATCAAATCTTGGGGACTGCCAATGTGCCCGGAAACTAAGCGAGTTGAAAGCTTGGCGGATGTAAAAGCTTACTACCAAGATATATTGCAGCGTCGTGATGCCCTCCCTTATGAGATCGATGGTGTCGTTATTAAAATTGACGATATTGCCGTGCAAGAGCGTCTGGGGTTTGTTGCTCGCGCTCCACGTTGGGCGATTGCCTACAAGTTCCCAGCACAGGAAGAAATGACGACACTGAATGAAGTGGAGTTCCAAGTCGGTCGCACTGGTGCGATTACACCTGTTGCTAAACTAGAGCCTGTATTTGTTGGCGGGGTAACGGTAAGTAATGCGACGCTTCATAACGCAGATGAGATAGAACGTCTGCAGGTCAAGATTGGTGATCACGTTGTGATCCGCCGTGCTGGCGATGTTATTCCGCAAGTCGTATCTGTCATCAAAGAGCGTCGACCAGAAACAGCTCGAGATATTGTTTTCCCAACTCAGTGTCCTGTTTGTGGTTCGCATGTTGAGCGGATCGAAGGAGAAGCGGTAACACGTTGTATGGGGGGCTTAGTTTGCCAAGCCCAACGCAAACAAGCGCTAAAACACTTTGTTTCTCGTAAAGCGTTAGACGTTGACGGTTTAGGCGATAAAGTGATCGAGCAGCTTGTTGATCGTGAGATGGTGAAAACTCCTGCTGACTTATTTAAGTTATCTGCGGGGATTTTAACCGTACTAGATCGCATGGGGCCAAAGTCTGCGCAGAATATTGTGAATGCGTTAGAAAAATCCAAAGAAACAACTTTACCTCGGTTT
The DNA here is from genome assembly GCF_030248595.1 of Vibrio sp. D417a. NCBI lineage: Bacteria > Pseudomonadati > Pseudomonadota > Gammaproteobacteria > Vibrionales > Vibrionaceae > Vibrio > Vibrio sp. D417a. The sequence goes on from NZ_JAHGAM010000009.1 coordinate 9,574, forward strand.
TTGTATTCACTGGGGATCCGTGAAGTTGGCGAGGCAACCGCAGCAAACTTAGCAATGCACTTTAAAACGTTGGGAGCGATCCAAAATGCTACCGAAGAGCAGTTGATTGAAGTGCAAGACATCGGTGCTGTGGTTGCTCAACATATTACGACTTTCTTTAGTGAAGAACAGAACCAAGCGGTGGTTAAAGATTTGCTTGAACAAGGAATTCATTGGCCAGAGATTACTACTACTGAGCAGGTGGGGGAATTACCATTAGAAGGTAAAACAGTAGTATTAACGGGAACACTTTCTCAACTGGGGCGTACAGAAGCCAAAGAAGTCCTCCAAGCACTGGGGGCTAAAGTGACGGGTAGTGTTTCTAAGAAAACCGATATTTTGTTTGCTGGTGAAAATGCAGGTTCGAAGCTCGCAAAGGCACAAGAACTGGGTATCGAAATTAAAACAGAACAAGACTTACTCGAACTGATGAATTAAGTCTTCTCAAAAAAGCTAAAAAATAACTAAAAGCCCCGTATGGTAAGCATGCGGGGCTTTTTCTTGTTCATAATTAAGTGTTTTTTTATTGAGTAATTGATGCCTTTGTTCTTTTCAGTGATCAAGATCGAACCTTGGGTTATTGGTTTTTTTGACTTTTTTAGTCTGCGAGTGACTTCAAGTTGATACTTTTAAGTTCAATTTAAGTGTTTGATTTTAAATAATAATTTATTGTCTTGTGTTGATGTTGTTAAAAATAAGATCTGGATCAATAAGTTATATGGAACTTTGGAGTGGCTCATATTTTTTTAGAAAAAAAATAAGTTCCATTTGGATGTTTTTAGCTGCGAAGTTAGTCTTAATCACGTGGATACACGGTGTGTATGCAGGAACTAAAAAAGCCAAATTAGAAATAATGAGGTTTGATCAGGAATTTACTTCTCTCCTTCGGCGGCCAACTAAAGGTGAGATAGAAAAATACAGCTATATCCATTTTTAGGAGTTTTTCCATGGACAAATTTTTTAAGGTTTCAGCGTTAACCGCAGCAATGTTTGGTGTTGTTGCTGTCGCTCCAGCTACAGCGTCTACTGAAAGTGCAGCAGGTGGCGAGTACGTAGAGAAAGTGAACGAATTTATGCAAGACTCAAGTCTGAATGCATTATTCATAGTTGATACTCGTTCACGAACTCGTACAACAGGTAAGCCCGGCGGTGAAAATGGTGACCGTTGGAGTCGTCTAAACTACTCTTCTTACAACGCAATTTTAGACTTCACTTCTGGCTACCACGATGGTTGGGTGGGCGCAGATGTTGCGGCTTACTACTCTGGCGATCTTTACAACGATAGTCTTTACAATTCAAACGAAGGCTACCTATGTAACGAAATCTCAACTTGTAACAACCTAGACTGGGGTGCAGGTGATGGTCAGCAGCTTAAAGTTTACAAAGCAGCGCTGAAATTCAAAGCAAACGAAAACTTTAATGCTCGTTTCGGTATGTTACAGGCTGGTGGTAACGGTACAATCGGTAATGTTTGGAGCTTTGTACCTGGTACTTACCGTGGTTTCGAACTGAACGCTAAACTTGGTGATTTCAACCTAAGCTACTTTGGCGCAGACCAATTTACAGCACCTTGGCTGCTTCACGAAGATGATTACGCACCAGCGCTTTGGTCTGACACGTCATGGAGCTACCTACACTCTCTAGGTCTAAATGGTAACCTAACTGACAGCCTGTTTATGCAACTTGGCCTAGGCCAAGCAACTGGCGTTCAATATGCAAATGGTGTTGACTGGGGGGCAGGTCAAGTGACTAGCTACCACAACGAAACTGACAACACTTCTTACAAGGCTTACTTGAAGTACACTGTTAGTGACCGTACAACTCTAGCATTTGATTTCTACGGTGTTGACGATGATGTGAAATACGATGGTCTAGGTTTCCACACTGGTCTATCTTTGAATCAATCTTTCGGTAAGCTAGCTTGGATGTCTGAGTTGCGCTACACAGACACAGATAACCGTGCGGACTTCGTTCCTCGTACTATTCATACATATGGTATGAACAATGGTACTTGGTCTCAGTGGTGGGACGCGCTATCTGACTGGAACAAAGCGGGTGAGCTAGCATGGTACAACCGTCTATCTTACAACCAAGGTAACGGCTGGAACTACTACCTAGGCTTTGGTTACGGTACTGGCGCTGACTCTGCAGCAAGCGGAGCATCAGGTGACTGGGATTACGAAAGCGAATACGCAGTTAACGCAACAGTATCTTACTCACTACAAAGTGGCGCGCTTAAAGGTTCTACCATTCGTTTACACGGTACAATCCTAGAACGTGATGAGTACGCAGGTGCTGGCGATGCGGATGAAACAGACTTACGTCTACAAGTTCTTATCCCTTACAGCTTCCACTAATACTTAGTGAAATAATAAAAGGAGCCGCTAGGCTCCTTTTCTATTTCACTTCTCGGCCGTCGTATATTTTGCAATATAACGGTGGCAACATATGTACATTACCGTTTGGCAACTCACACTTTATCTCTGGGCCTAACGTACGACCACCGGATGCACCATTAGCATGAGTGGTTAACGGAATTATGGCAAAAGATATTACTAATAGACCAGATAAAAATCTCATAATCATCACCTCAATATAAACTTTAAATATCTACGTACTTGTATAAACCGTGACTACGCAGAAAGGTAAGGTTGAAAAGGGCTCTTATATCAAACTAATCTCTTACTTCTTTACTATTCCCATTCCCCACCTCTAAATCGACACATTTCACTTGGAATATTCGTAACGTCGCCACTTGGCATCTTACATTCGACTATAGGTCCCAAATTAGTTGTACCGCCGTTTCCGTTGTTGTAGGCAAAGGAAGAAAAAGAAAAAATACCGCACAACATCAAAAAGAGAAGCTTATTCATAGTACATCCTCTTACTTACCAAATAAAAAGCACTCAACTTAAATGCTTATGCGTTAAGTATGTATCCGAGGATAAAAAGATCAAAAAATAATTCAATAAAGTTTTATTTTTTAAGATAAATTTAGATCGATAATTTACCTAGATATATTTCTATCTTATTGATTGTCGTGTGTTGAATAATTAAATAATAGGAAATGGGAGGTAGGGTATTAATAATATTACTAATACTTATTTTTTTCTCGATTTTAATTAAGGTAATGAAATGAAAGCAGTTGTTTAGATTAAAGTAATGGAGCATGATTTGCCCCATTACTTTGGCATAAATTAATTAGAATCAGGCTCAATGATTAAAATAATACCTTCAACATCGGTGATTCTTACGCGGGTACCGGCTGGAAGTGCTTGATCCGATTGTGCGGACCATGTGGTATCGGCTACCTTGATGCGATTGAGTCCGACGGAAAAGTCTTCTTCAAGGATAAGAGTACGCCCAATTAACTGCTTGTACTTTTGGTTCAGATCTCTTTCTTGGTCTTCTTGCTTGTCTTTAGACCATTGTCGTCGCCACCAAAGCCAGGTGGTGATTAAGCTGAAGCTTGCAAAGCAAAGCCATTGCAATTGCCAGCTCATTGGCAAAACGGTCATGATTGCTCCAACGATAAGTGCAGACATCCCGAGCCAGAGAAAATACCCAGCGGTACCAAGTAGCTCAACTGCTAAAAGAGCAAAGCCAAACGCTAGCCAATGCCAGAAAGAGATACCTTCCAACAAACTAAAAAAGTCCATAAATTATTCTTTATCTTGTTGTTTAAACATCTCTGCTATCCCTGCAACCGAGCCCATTAGTCCGGTTGCTTCTAATGGAAGCATAATGATTTTACCATTTTCGGCTTGACCAATGCTCTTGATCGCTTCGGTATAACCCTGTGCAATGAAGTAATTGACGGCTTGCATGTCACCTTTTGCAATGGCTTCGGAAACCATGTAAGTCGCTTTTGCTTCTGCTTGCGCGGCACGCTCACGTGCTTCTGCATGGAGAATAGCAGACTGCTTTTCGCCTTCAGCTTTTAATATCTCTGATTGTTTATGACCTTCGGCCTTTAATATCTCAGCTTGGCGAACCCCTTCTGCTTCAAGAATTTCCGCACGCTTATTACGCTCGGCTTTCATTTGCGCATTCATTGCAGCGGTCAGATCGGCTGGTGGCTGGACATCTTTAATCTCAATTCGTGTGACTTTTACGCCCCAAGGGTTTGTTGCTTGGTCAACAATCGCCAACAGCTTAGAGTTGATCATGTCGCGTTGGCTCAGCATTTCGTCCAGTTCCATTGAACCTAAAACGGTACGAATGTTGGTAAGGGTCAAGTTTCTAATAGCGTGTTCTAAATCGTTGACTTCATAAGCCGCTTTTGCAGCATCGATCACTTGAACAAATCCGACAGCGTCAATAACCACGTTAGCGTTATCTTTTGAAATGACCTCTTGCGCAGGAATATCGAGAACGCGCTCCATCATATTTACTTTTTGACCAACTTTATCAACGAATGGAATGATCAAGTTTAAACCCGGCTTTAATGTGTGGGTGTAGCGTCCGAAGCGTTCAACTGTCCAGTTGTTTCCTTGCGGAACCGTTTTAATGGCTGAAGATAAGATAACGACAGCAAGAACGACGAAAATACCGATGGTGATCAGTGAATCAATTGGCATGAGTTATTCCCTTAAGTGCATAATGTTCGATCCATTTTTACCTATTTATAGACAATAGACAATTGAAGTTCTGAGACCTTTGAGAGGTTATTGGTTTTTTATATGACAAAGGCCGGAAACACCGGCCTTTGTCATTGCATGGTTTTACTCTCGCTATTTCGCGGGGTATTCAATCCAACTTGAACCATCAAGAGAAACATAATACTTCCCTTGTACTTCAATCACAGTAGAGCCTGAGTTCTGCGCGACAACTCGTGTTTCTGGTAGGTTCTCTGTCAATATTGAAGGGCTAAACGTCTTACTTTGATAAATGTTTTTATCCAGGATATTCGAAACGAGCTGCGACAATGCCAGATAGCTAGATGGCTCGCTTACGTGTTCGGTGTTGCCCTGACGCTGAATTCCTTCTCCGAAGATTTTAATTCCTACCGGTGTATGAATGATTGTCGGTGCAGGAATTTCTCGCATACCTGAAATTTGCATGCGGTCTCCTCGCATACCACCACCATGTTCTGGTACCAAAGCGACAACGATGTTGCGTTTTGAGGACTCTAAGGTTTTAAAGAACGCGTGGAGGTCATCAAGCAAATTCTTAAGGCGCATTTTGTAGCTAGCAATAGATGTGCTTGAGTTCGCATTGATGATCCTGTTGCCATCATGTAGTGAAATTGAGTTGTAGAGTGCCACGACTTTGTCGTCACTACTGTTAAGTCTTTGCTGCCACCAGTTATCCAATACTTGCTTATCGCGGAAGATCGAAGAGCCATCAAAAGATTTTTGGTAAGGAGTTAAGCCTTCTTGAGACATAAGAGCCCCTTGTAAGTCGCCGTCTTTTTTGATCAATTCAAGGAAGCTATCAAAGACACCATTGTGGTTCATCAGTAAATTTTCTGTGAATCCTAGTTCTTTCAAACTTTCGAACAAGTAGCACTGCTTTGATGGTGCTGGCTGGAACAGTTGACTGTGTTCTTGTTGACCACAATTGGCTCGTAGCAGACGAATGACAGCAGGCCCACTGTATGACGTAGCGGAGCTAAAATTGTCGAACATGATGTCAAACTCTTTGAACAGAGGATGATCAGCCAGTCCTGCAATTTCGATGTCATCCCACGCGACCGAACAAATACTCAAGAACAACAAATCAAAAGGAGCATCCATTGCGCTGCTGGTATCGAATGTCACATGTCGGGAAGCTTCTTTAGAAAAGAAATCTGCAGTTAACGTGTTGAGACTGGCATCATTAATTTCCGTTATTTGAGGTTGTTTGCTAGTAGTAACCTCGGTTGGTGGCTGTTGTTGAGTTACTTCTGCAGCCACTGTTGTCTGAGGTTCAGTCGTCATAGGAATACTTATATAGATCATCGCAATAACCACAAAGACTGAAACCCTAACAAACTTGCTCAAAATAAAGTACGCACCACACAAAGCGAGCAATCCGAGTATTGCTTGGAATGATAAAAATCGTCCCAAAAGCTCGACCAGATAACTCGATTCAAACTGCATTAACTGTCCCGCTTGAGCCCAAAGACGGTTTAGAGGAGGTAGGTAAGAATCGTAATGCAAGAGCCACGCTGCGGCGACAAATGAAACGATATGGCGCACCGCATTTAGGCTTTTCATCGAGATAGGAAGCAGGATTAAGATCAACAGCGCAAAGTTTTCCATTGGATGGAAATCGATGATTCCTTGAAAATAGAGCGCTGTTTTTGCGATAAAGTAAATGTTCCACCAGCCCAATCCTATAGTGAGGGGGGTAGAGTCATGAGAATGCGATGTCATTACTTAAGCTTCTTGGTGTTAGTGGCTGATGTATCTAGCTCAAAATAGCGCGAGCGTTTTAAGTGTTTGTGGTAAAAGCGTCGGGTAGCGTTTACTAGGTCACGTAGAAAGTATCCTAGGAGTAGGCCAATACCTGAACTGATACTCACGGTCAGTAAAAAATCGTTAATATTCATGAACGTTCCTTGAGCTCAATGGTTTTTTTCACAGCAAACAAAGGAGGAACATCAACCATAGAATTAATGGCGTTATGGAATATTTTCCTCTCTGTCGCCAGAGCTGAAACGTCGTCGGATATGACGGCTTCATCTTGAACGATGAATTTTAACTCTGTTTCGATATCTAATTGAGTATCAAACGTGTGAGTTGAGTGAAATAAGTCTCTCACTGGGAACTCAAATATATTGTTGAGTGCAATGTCAATATCGCTATGTCGAATAGCACTGAACAAGACATACAGAGCTTTGTTGCAGGCTGTCACAACGTCGCCATCTCTTCGAATATGGCAAAGACGTAAACATTCCTCTGCCGTCATGCCTGGTAATAAGTTCAGCTTGATAAGCGCAAAGTTCACATTTGAGTGTGTTGAGTGGGAAATGACGTCAATACAGTATTGGCTAAAGTCCTGGTTTTGTAAGTAGCCTTTGCTACCAAACTTAAGGTCATACTTTAAGAGCGCCTCTAAACTGTCAGGAATTGGACGCGTAAGCATCTGGCCTTGAATTGCTTCAACCTGAGTCATAAAGCGCATTGGGGGGATTTGCGCGTGAGAAATGAAGTTTGCCCCCGAGCGAAGTAAGAACTTTTCATCTGCATATCTCAGACATTGTTGGGTCTCCCTGACAATAATCTTTAGCTGACGGCCATACGCGGACCTTAAACGGTAGCAATCTAACGCGATCTGTTGAACTTCGCTTTGGTTATCACAGCTGAAAACAATAGTTGAAGAGCGAGGGTTGTTTAACATCGCTATGAGCTCTTGATTACTCTCAGCCATACTCATCCCTTTTGGGGCTTTCTCGCTTTCTCTGAAGGCTCCTCTGCTGATATATATTCTATCACTATCCGATTTGTCTTCCTGTATGGCACGAGGCTGGTGCGTTTCGTAAGACGTTGCTTTTAGCTTCTTATCTTTAGTGTTAGAGAGAAGGTATTCGTCTTGGGAAATTACACCGTGTTTATTGGACCAAAAATCCACAAGATAGCAGTAGCGAGCATCATCTAATGATGTCATGGTCGCCAAACCGGCGATGTATCTATTATGAGAAATAAGAATGGGCTTTAATAGTGAAGTCGTCAGATGCCCATATATACAAACACTAATAGTGAGTTTTTTATTATTTGCTAGTTCATTTAAGTTTTGTAGGAAAATACTTACAAAATAATCATCACTTGATGATAATAGTGAATCTGGAACTACTAATATATATGTGGAGAGTTTCTTTATATTTGTTTGGCGAATGTCTTTCACAAGATTTATAGCGTTCGGCGCTTTATTTGTGAATTTGTTGCTAAGAAAGAAACACTGTTCAATATGGAGTGTGGATAACTCATTGAATTTGCATAAGGCTTCATCATTCAATGCAGACAAAAAAGTTTCCTTGTCTGTAAAGCTTGTAAGTGAAGTGTTGTTATTTTCTGGTAGCGTACTGAACAAATAATCAATGACCATTTGCTTATGTGTAAACAAGTTTACATAAACAGAACTTATCTCTTTTTCAGAAGTAATAGCGGATAACCCGGAGATTGCTGACATAAAAGGCCTTATATTCAATGGTTTACTGTCGTTGTGCGTTGTGGCTTACAATCCGCTGTATGCTAATCGTTACAATGTTAACTTTTCTTAGCGACAAGAAAATGACGCCAAGATATTAAACGAAATTGATCAAAAATTAAAATAGTTATAGCATATGCTTCATATGATGTTTATAAGTTTAAATTCAATGATTTTCAAGCCTATGATTTTGCTGTAAATTATTTATTGCACTTATATGTCGTAAATGGATAATTACAATTCACCTTCATAACCCCTGTTTCTGAAGTCAAACATCATTTAGGGATTTATTAATTATGTGAACTAATAAACAGCCCTGTTCACATTCATTAGCATTCTGTAAATATGAGACGCATAGTTCGATGCGTCAATTTTTTAACAATGGAATTTATACTGCAAAGAGTAATTGGCGGGATTGCCATTACCGCAGTTTAAACACCGTTATATTGTGAAAAAAATGTTGTGACTGAGTCTGCAAAAGATATTAATTCGATCTACTCTTCTTATAACTTAACTCAACATAAGTATATTGAAACAACAGAAAACGAGTCTTACGTGCAAGCTAAAAATAAGTGGTTGGTCTTTCAAGCCAACGGTGCTCGTAATGCCCTGTTTCAAGTGCGTATTAAGCAGACAGGTTTAGAGACTGAAGCGATATGAAACGCCTTCTTTTTGTTAGTTTAAAAGGTGGTTGTGGCTCAACGACCGTCGCTGCGAACTTGGCACAAGCATTAGTTAAGATAAACAAACAGGTACTGGCCATTGAGGTGGTGCCTAACAGTTTACTGCAAGCTCATCTTGGCTTGCCGCAGGAAGAGAAAGATGGCTGGGCGAAACAACTTCTTTCAGATAAACCTTGGACCCAGGCTGGTTATGAAAGCCCACAAGGTGCACTTTTTTTACCGTTTGGCCATCTGAATTCTGAGCAGTTAAAAGCGTTTTTTAACGAGCGTTCTCACTACCTGTCAATGCTAGGTGAAATGACGTTGCAAGTGAGCGAAAACCGTGGTGAGCAGTGGCTGCTTTTTCACGCCGACTTAGCAGAGCTTACTGATCCTGAAGTGCGATCTTTTGTCGACTCAATGGATATGATTGTGGTGGTGGTAACGGCAGACGCCCTGAGTTATCTCACTCTTCAATCTTGGCTACAACATGAAGAGCTATCGAGATTGCTTCGCTCTGACAAATTACGTTTTTTGGTGAATAAGTATCAGCCAGAAACCGAAATTGGTCGTGATTTCATGTTGGTGCTGAAAAAGGAACTTAGCGAATCCTTGATTCCTGTTTCGATTCATCGAGATACGGCATTGCTTGAATGTGTGGCAAACCTGACGACCGTTCAACACTATTCGCCATCGAGCCAAGCCGCAAAAGATTTTCAGTCTTTTGCTTTTTGGTGTGTATCAGCGTTATCAAGCGCTCAGGACCAAAGCTAATTTATGCGAAGTCTTAATCTGATTTTCCAACGTTGGGTAGTGGACCAATTCAGACTGCAGAAGAACGCTTACGAGCAAGCCTGGAATTGCAAAACAAACTGGGTTGGTGAGTGTGCTTTGTCTTTTTGGTTTTCATTGAGTTTTGTATTTTTAAAGCCAGTTATTTCGGGTGTTCCCTCATGGAAACTGCCTTTGGTTTACTATCCAAACGTTAATTTTGCTGCGCCAAGATGGTTTGATCCTGTACGTTTTATTATCCAAAGCGTGTGGTTGCTTTGCTTCAAGCAAAACGTAAATACAGCATGGTCCAAAAAAACCAGCAGCTTAGCGATGACTTTAGCCGAGCAAATTCGCAATGCGTTCTACTTGCCATTTGAATTGGTTGCAAAAGGCGTCCGCTGGTTAGAACAGACAGCGAACAACATCAAAGATCCGCAAGTTCGAGAGCGTATTAAAGCAAGTAAGTCAGCGATGGCGTTGAACTACACCTTGTTGTTTTTCGTGGTGTTAATCGCTTTGCTTTGTTTTACGGTGCCATTTGGTTATCAGGCTCAGACTGTCTTTGTGCTGTTACTCTGGGCATTAGCGATGATGGTCCGTCGCATGCCGGGTCGTTTTCCTACCATGCTTTTGATCATCTTGTCGGTTACGGCCTCATGTCGATACTTGTGGTGGCGTTATTCGTCTACCCTGAACTGGGACGATCCTGTTGCTTTGTTTCTAGGGGGCGTTTTACTTCTAGCTGAGACGTATTCTTGGATTGTGCTAATGCTTGGCTATTTCCAAAATATCTGGCCATTGAATCGCAAACCAGTATCGATGCCACCGGATCAGTCAACTTGGCCAACCATTGACTTGATGATCCCTACTTACAACGAAGATCTCGATGTTGTGAAAGCGACGGTTTATGCCTCGTTAGGTGTCGATTGGCCGAAAGACAAACTTAACATCCACATTCTGGATGACGGCAAGCGTGATAGCTTCCGAGATTTCGCCAAAAGTGTAGGGGTGAACTATATCCGCCGCCCAACGAATGAACATGCGAAAGCCGGTAACATTAACTATGCGTTGAAGCAGACCAGCGGTGAGTTTGTTGCGATTTTTGACTGTGACCATATTCCTACACGAGCATTTTTTCAGCTCACAATGGGGATGTTCCTGAAAGATCCAAAGTTGGCGCTTATTCAGACGCCGCACCATTTTTTCTCACCGGATCCTTTTGAGCGTAACTTATCGAACTTTCGTAACGTGCCAAACGAAGGCAACTTGTTTTACGGCCTGATTCAAGATGGTAACGACTTATGGGATGCGACTTTCTTCTGTGGCTCGTGCGCTATTTTACGTCGAGAGCCTTTAGAGGAAGTCGGTGGTATTGCAGTCGAAACCGTGACGGAAGATGCGCACACGTCTCTGCGCATGCACCGTTTAGGCTATCGTTCTGCATATCTTAAGCAGCCGATTTCTGCTGGTTTGGCGACAGAAACATTGTCTGCACATGTTGGGCAACGCATTCGTTGGGCTCGCGGGATGGCGCAGATATTTAGGGTAGATAATCCATTGACTGGAAAGGGGCTTAAGCTCTCTCAACGGCTTTGTTACGTCAATGCCATGCTGCACTTTCTATCTGGTATCCCGAGGATTGTATTCCTGATCGCACCCTTGGCTTATTTGTTGCTGCATTCCTACGTGATTTATGCGCCAGCGCTGGCGATCATTTTGTACGTATTACCCCACATGATTCACGCCAGCATGACCAACTCTCGTATGCAGGGTGACTACCGTTATTCGTTTTGGGGTGAGGTATACGAAACCGTGCTTGCTTGGTACATCGCAAGGCCAACAACAGTAGCTTTGTTTGCGCCCCATAAGGGGACATTCAACGTAACGGCAAAAGGCGGTTTGGTTGAAAAGTCTCACTACGATTGGGTGATCTCCCGACCATATTTGGTTTTGGTTGCACTCAATATTTTGGGCTTCGCTGTAGGGATTTACCGAATGGGGTGGGGGCCTCAAGACGAAATCGGTACGGTTATCGTGAACCTTGTTTGGACGATGTACAACTTGTTGATTTTAGGTGCTGCTGTCGCCGTTGCGGTAGAAGCCAAACAAGTGCGAAAAGATCACCGAGTAGAGGTGGCGATTCCTGTCGCGGTAAGGCTTCACTCAGGACACTTGATTCAAGCGCAGATGAAGGATTTCTCTTTGGGTGGCGTGCGCATTGAAATAGACGGAGTCGATGAACCAACCTGTGCGTACCTACTTGGCCAAACCTTAGAAGTGATCCTCAATCGCGGTGGTCAAGAGTTCGTGTTCCCGATGACGGTTGCCTATGCTCATAAGGGGATATTTGGTTTACAACTCAACGAATTGTCTCATCAACAACAAATCCAATACGTCCAATGTACATTTGCACGTGCAGATACGTGGGCGAAATGGCAACAAGGCTATCAATCAGATAAGCCTCTCTCGAGTATGCAGGCTGTACTGCAAGTCGGCTTTAATGGATACAAACGCTTGTTGCAACATTGCCCTAAATTTGTTCAGGCCAGTGTGGATGCACTTTTATTTTGTATCGAATTTATTTGGTCACTAAGACCTCGTTATGTCCCAATCAGGACCTCAAGTCATGCTAAATAATAAAAAACTAACAGCGTTGACGACGGCTATCACTCTCATGTGTATGTCGGGCAGTCTCGCGGCACAAGAAGTAAGTCAGCAACAACCAACGCCTTTGGCACAGCAAGATGCTGAAAATTCGACCGTATTTAAGCGTGTCATTCCATTTAGTCAATTGGGTTACAGTGGTTCAATTGCTATTCAAGGTAGTGAGGCCAGTGCTTATATTGGTTTCGGTTCGCGACTCGATGAGGTGGTGTCTAAAGCCACGTTGTACTTTGACATCACACCCTCACCAGCGTTGCTCTCTTTGGTTTCTCACGTCAAAGTGTATTTGAACAACGAGCTTATGGGAGTAGCGTCAATCGTCGATGGTCAGCAAGGTAAAAAATTGAGCTTATCGATGCCGCTGGATACTCGTTACTTCAGTAACTACAACCAAATTCGCTTTGAGTTGATTGGGAATACTCAGAAAGAGTGTGCCAATCCAAATGACTCGAGCATTTGGGCTGAGATCAGCCAAAGCAGTCGAATTGAAATGTTCGCCCAAAAGACAATGTTGGAAAGTGACTTGAGCTTGTTGCCAGCGCCGTTTTTTGATGTCCGTGATTTCAGCCAGTTAAATCTGCCTGTCGTTATGGGCGGCAAATACGATCTGGATGATGTCAAAGCTGCCGGTGTCTTGAGCTCTTACTTTGGTGCTCTTGCGGGTTGGCGTGGCGCTCAATTCCCTTTTAGTGTCGACACGTTACCTAAGCGCAACGCCATTGTCTTTGTTACCAATGACAACAAACCTGAGTTTCTGAGAGATTTTCCAGACACGGATGGGCCTCGTCTTCAAGTCATCACTCACCCAACTGACCCGTACGTGAAGCTTCTTCTGGTGATAGGCCGTGACAGTAAGGATCTTAACGTTGCGGTGCAAGGTTTGGCGTTGGGAAACCAACTTCTTACTGGGCCAATCGCGAAGATTAATGAAGTCAAACAAATCAAACCACGAGTCCCGTACGATGCGCCAAACTGGGTGAGTACGGCTCGTCCCGTTGCATTATCTGAATTAGTCGAACAAAAAAGCATGTTGCAAGTGGAAGGCCGAACGCCTCCTCCAATCAATGTGAGTTTACGCTTACCACCCGATCTCTTTACTTGGCAGAGCCGTGGTATACCGATGGATCTTAACTATAGGTATTCGCCACCTGCTGCGGATCATTCTGGTTCTCGCCTGACTTTGAGCATCAATGACCAGTTCATTGAGGCGTTTAACTTAACCACAAAAGGCCAAGGTGGTGAGTCTAACCGTGTGCGTGTTCCTCTGTTAGATGACAGTATTCTGAGTGGTGATGCGCTTGTTCGTATTCCGGCCTTTAAAGTTGGCAGTAAAAACCAAATCGAGTTTGAGTTTGGCTTTGCGTCGGTGACTGATGGGCAATGTCAGGTGACGCAACCAAGTAAGCAATACGCGGTCATTGATGGTGACTCTACGGTGGATTTTAGTGGTTTCCCTCACTACATCGAAATGCCAAATATGCGCGCTTTTGCTACTTCTGGCTTCCCTTACACGCGCATGGCCGATTTGTCAGAAACTGCGATTGTTGTTCCAGAGAGAGCACCAAAAGAAGTGTTGCAGACCTTCTTAAACGTCATGGGGTCGTTAGGAAGTGATTCTGGGTACCCAGGTATTCAGGTGCTTTTGACAGATAAATGGAATGCTGAGCAACTAAAAAATAAAGACATCCTGACGATTGGTGTTGTGGATGCACTAGAAGAAGCCGCTAATAACCCTGACCAAGTAAACTTAGTGGTTAAAGAAGGTCAGAGACAAATTCGCCTGCCAAGCAAAAATGAAAAGCAGCTCGGAATGAACTGGATGAGTCCAAGTGATGCTCGTCAAGTCGCCGCAGATTATGTTTCTGTCGAGGCAGAAGGCTCTTTTGCTGCTATTTATGGTGCAGAATCGCCATTTACGAAAAAACGCAGCGTCATTTCTATTATGGCGGCTCACCCGTCAGATTTTGCGTCGGTTGATCGCGCGTTGGCTGACTCCGGTAAAGTGGAGCACATGTTTGGCTCGGTAGTGACGTTGAGAAATAACGAAGTAGCAAGCTACAACGTGGGTTCGCACTACTATGTTGGTAAGCTTCCTGTGTGGCAGCTCGTTTGGTATCACTTCTCTAATCACCCAGTCATCGTTGCGTGCTTTGCCGCCTTGCTAGTGGTGATTGTAACCATTGTGCTTTGGCGCGTATTACGTCAAGTCGCGTCTAGACGTTTAGAAAAAACTGAGGAAGAGGAATAATGAAAAAACTCATCTCATTCCTTATGTTGTTCGTGTCTCCTTACTTGTGGGCTAACACCTGCGAGTGGCCACAATGGGAAACATTTAAGTCGGTATACATGGAGCAAGGCCGAGTCGTTGATGGCAGTGACGAGCGTATGATTACAACCTCGGAAGGCCAATCTTACGCATTGTTTTTTGCCTTGGTTGCCAATGACCCTAAAACCTTCGATCAGGTTTTAAAATGGACTCAATCACATATAGCTGGTGGGGACTTGACGGCAAGGCTTCCCGCTTGGTTGTGGGGAAGAAAAGAAAATGGTCAGTTCGGAGTGTTGGATTCTAACCCAGCGTCAGATTCTGATTTGTGGATAGCTTACTCCCTTGTTGAGGCGGGGAGATTATGGAATAACTACTACTATCAGACCCTTGGACACCTGATCGCGAGTCGTATTTTACGTGAAGAAACCGTCAACATAGCGGGAGTTGGAACGGTATTGTTGCCAGCTCCAACGGGCTTTGATGCCGACGGCCAGTACCGTGTGAATCCGAGTTATGTTCCGTTACAACTGATTGCTCGTATGCAGTCGCTGTACCCGCAATACAACTGGGATTCAATGTACAAGGCAAGTGTTCACATGCTAGAGAAAACGATGCCAGCTGGCTTTAGCCCAGACTGGGCAGCATTGAGAAATGGTCGTTATAGCTCAGATGTGGTTACAGGGCCGATGGGCAGTTACAACGCGATCCGCACTTATCTTTGGGCGGGTATGCTAAATGACCAAGTTTCAGAAAAAGCAGTATTAGTACAAAAAATGCAGCCGTTTGTCGCGGCAACCAAAGCCCTTGGTGCGCCAGCGAGAGAAGTAAATACTGAAACGGGTAAATATACCCAAGCAGGAAGCGCAGGTTTTTCTGCTGCGGCTCTTCCGTTACTCGCGGCTTCTGGTGAATCTACGCTGTTGGAGACGCAGTTTCGTCGTGCTCAAAATGAACTTGTGGTGGACAAAAACGATCATTATTACGACAACGTATTAAGTCTATTTGGGCTTGGTTGGCATGAAGAACGTTACCGTTTTGGTGTGCAAGGTGAATTGCTTCCTGTATGGAGCGAGAGATGTCAGTAACAGGACGCGTGTTATGGTGGATTCCACTGGTTGCTTTGGCGGCTGGTGGCGTCGGCACTGTGCATGCAGAAAGCTTTAGCTCAACACCTCTGACAAAGTCGCAGCTCGCACAGGTCTACAAGCCTATCGAGCTGGTTCAATTTTCCACATCATTAGCACGAGTTGACTCGGTTGAGTGGTTGGTTGAGCAGCTAAAACTGGCGGATGCGATTGGCCGAGATGATATTGTCGAGAGTACTCTGGAGAGGCTGTTCGCGATTGAAGAAAGCAATCCAACGGGGCTTTTCTATCAAGCGAATATGTATCTGAAACGTAAGCAGCCAGAATTAGCAAAACCGGTATTTGAGCGCTTAATCAGACAGGCGCCTCATTCGACTCAAGCGAAAAACTTGTCATCGATTATGGCTATTCAGGGAGAGAAAAGAGCGGATTATCAGCGCGCTCAGTTGCTTGCAAAATCTGGTCGTTACGATGAAGCGATTCAAGCTTACAAAGCCCTTTTCCCAAATGGAATGCCATCACCAGCGTTACAACTGGAATTCCTACAGTTGCAAAGTAATTTGCCAGGCAGTTGGAGCTCGGTAAAACAGGGACTGGAACGTTTAAATGCAAATTATCCTAGTGTTCCGTCTTTTCAACTCGCGTTAGCCAACCACATTCGCAAAGAGAATCCTGCCGATCCATGGATTCTCGATACCTATAAAAAGTTAGCGCTTGCTCCTTCGGTTGGAACAAATGCGGCAACGTCGTGGTTGCGTGCATTGGATCAATTGCCTATTTCAGATCAAGTTGTTCAGCAATATGCCATTTTAGCTAGTTACTACCCGTCTGACATGGAGATTCAAAGAGCGAATCAAAGCGCGAAAGATCGCTGGAAAAAGGAAAAGGAACTACGCAAAGACCCCACCTATCTCGCTAAGCTCAAAGGGTTAGCGTTGCTCGAGGAAGATAAAACCGACCAAGCAGAAGCTCAGCTGCGTTATGCGTTGACGACTCGTCCGCAAGATCCTGAATTGCTTGGTGCTATGGGTAAGGTTTATCTACGTAGAGGGCAGCAACAAAAAGCGCTCGGATACTTTAAACAGGCTCAGCACTTAGATCATAATCCTGACTCGGCCTCAAAATGGGCAGCGCTAATCGAGACTTCTCAATATTGGGCGTATCTTGATCAAGGTGATGCCTTGGTCGAAAAAGGCCAGTTTAAGCAAGCAGAAAGCGCTTATCAAAAAGCGATTCAAGTAGATAAATCCCAACCTTATGCTTATTCATCATTAGGCTCTTTGTATCTGGTACAAGAAAATTATGCCGCGACAGAGAAGGTTTTCAAACAAGCTTTGCAACTGGATAGCAGCAATAGCTCTGCATTGCGTGGTCGCTTAGATGTTCGTATTCAGCAGCAAGATTGGTCTGGCGCGGAAGCACTCGCGCGCAGTTACTCAGCCCCACAGCAGAAAGTGGTCGCTGAAAAAATAGCGAGCATCAAGTCGGAAGTTATTTTGACTCGTCTGCGGATCGCAATCGCTCAAAATGATCAGGCAACGATGAAAGCGTCCGTAGAGGAATTGATTGCGCTACAGCCAACCTCCCCATGGTTAAGGCTTGATATTGCTGACGTGGTTCATTCAATGGGCGACAAAGTACGCGCGGATACGCTGATGTCCGATTGGGCTACATCTAGTAATGACCCTGAAATGAAATTTGCTTACGCGCTTTATCTCGCGCAGGACTTCAACGTGAATGAGGCCATCGCTGAGCTAGAGAGTATCGCACAACATGACATGACAGACGCGATGCAGCGCAATTTAACCCGCTTGAAGCTTGATGCTCAGTTGAGAGACATTCAAACGCGTTACTTAGCTTCTCCCGAATCAGTAATGGCGACATTACGTGCGCTAGAGTCGGATTATCAAGGTCAAATTCAACCGCTCGCTCGTCTAGTGAGTGCGTGGTTAGACATTGATGAAGTTAAGGAAGCTGAGAGGATTTTCCAAAACATTTCGCTTTCAGAAGATTGGTCAACCGATGACAAACTGGCTTACGGCAGCATGATGGTAAGCTTGAATCACTTTGAAGATTTTGATCGTTGGTACGCGGACTTAGCATTAAATTCCGCAACACAAGATTTAAGTGCTTCGGAAGCATTACAGCTTGATGAACTCAAAACCCGTCGACTGTTGAGTCAAGCGGATCTGATGCTGGTTAATCAACAGCCTAAGCTTGCGTTGGATTTGTATGAACAAGTTTCTTTAAAGCCTGAGCCATTTAAAACTCAAGCAGAAATTGGCATGTTGCAAGCTAGTGCTTTGACTGGATATGAAGCGACGTATCACGACATGCACCTCATTTTGAATAAAAAGCGCGATAGCTTAACTGCGGCACAGTTGATGACAGTGGCCGCGGTGTTTAATCAACAAGGCTATCGAAATGACGCTAATGCGCTAAATCAGTTGTTGGATGCGATGCCTGATGCCGACGCATTAGCATTTCGCAATAGCATGTCTATAGCAATGGAAAATCAACAGTGGGCGTTAGCTGAAACACGCGCCTATCAAGCCTTAAATCGTGACCGAATGGATAAAAATCGTGAAACTGAAGAGGCGAAAAAAGAACCCCTAAGCTTACGCGAGCTATATGATACTGCTGACGACTACTGGTTGACTCGTAACGTCAAATCGGACATCGATAAACTGCATGATCGGAGTGATGGGCATGTCATGATTGGCTGGGATTACAGTGCACGAGATGGCCGTAATACTTCGAATCAAGTGCCCATAGAAGCCCGAATCCCGATAGAGAGCTGGGATGGGCACCTGTTGCTAAAAGCCGATTATGTTTCTATCGATTCAGGTCAGTTGGACTATTATGAAAAAACCACCGATTCTGACAGCACTTCGTTCCAAAATGACGCATCAGGTATGGCATTTGGAGTGGGCTGGCAGGCTGAAGATTGGTTGGTCGATATCGGCACGACACCAATTGGTTTCGACCATACCACATGGGTTGGTGGTGTGCGCATCAATGGGGACCTGGGTGAGTTCGGTTGGACGGCAGAAGCTTCGCGTCGCCCAGAGACTAGCAGCACGCTTTCTTATGCTGGAATGTCTGTCCCTAGCGGCACGACTGACCCTCAAGGGACTAAATGGGGCGGAGTTGCTCGTACTGGTGTGAAGTTGAGCTCAAGTTGGGACATTGGTGGCCCTTACGGTTTTTGGAGTAGCTTGCAGTATCATGTTTTGACTGGTGAAAAGGTTGAGGACAACACTCGTTTAGGCGTGCTAGGTGGAGCGTACTACAAGTTAATTGCAACGGATGACCAGCGTTTAAGTATAGGTACGAACTTAATGTACCTTGATTACGACAAAAATCTGGGTGAGTACACGCTAGGTCACGGTGGCTACTACAGCCCGCAAAGTTACTTCTCGGTGTCTTTACCTATCAACTTTTATGGCCGATACAACAGTTCTTGGTCATATCAACTGAGTGCATCCGTCTCTAACTCTTGGACTAAGGAAGACGCGCCATACTTATCGACAGTAGCGGAGTCAGACAAAGGTGGTGGTTTTGGTACGTCGTTGCAAGCGGCGGTGGAAAAGCGAGTCAGCAAACGTTGGTATCTTGGTGCGTTAGTCGATGTACAACGTTCTGAGTTTTATACACCAAACCATTTCATGCTTTATGCCAAGTACACCTTTAATGATCGTTGGCAACCAATAGAGTATCCGCCAGCAGCACCAACGTTGTATAGCGACTTCTAACAAAAAACAAAGGCCGGAAGTCCCGGCCTTTGTTGTCTTATTCCTAGAAGAATGCGACGCTTAGTACAAAATTGAGTAAAGCTGGCGACGATATTTGCTTGCTAATGCGTTACCTTGACCTAGCGCACTGAGAATATCCATAAAAATCTTCTTCACTTCACCGTCTTGGGCGCCCAAGTCTTTTTTAAGAATATTCCACAGCAGTTCCAACGCTTCTTCATCCCGACCAACTTGGTTGTATTGTACCGCCAATTCACAAGCGAGTTCGAAGTTTGCCATGTCTGCTGCGTATGCTTGTTCTAGTCGCTGTAACTCAGGGCTATCTGCAGCCTGCAAATGCAGCTCGAGCTTGGCTATTAGGCTCTTGTAGTAGTTATCTTGATACTCGAGAGGGATAGCGTTCAGTAGTTCTTGGGCAATATCAAATTGTTTGGTTTCTAGCAAACAATCAGCCATCGCGAGTTTCACATCACCACGCTCTTGCAGCTCTGGCGGCAAAGTGTGGATGATGCTCAAAGCCTGAGCATGCTCACCTTGCTGAAGAAGTTCACTGACTTGTTTTAATAGTTGTTCATCTGGGCTTGGCAAATGCTTTTGTAGCATGGTAGCAATGGCATCAATTGGCTGGGGGCCTCCCAGACCATCGACGGCTTGACCATTTATAAACAGCGCGATAGTTGGCAATACTTGCACGCCAAATTGAGACGCTAAAGCGGGCTGATCTTCACAATTTAGTAGAGCAAGCGTAAATGCACCGTTGTACTGTTGAGCAAGAGATTGCAACTCAGGGAGTATCTGTGCGCTTTCTGGCTGAGCGTTGGCCCAAAAGTGGATCAAAACGGGCGTGTTCATTGATCCTTCAAGCGTTTCGCGAAAGTTCTGTTCTGTTATCTCAACGATAAATGGGGATTGCATCAGAGTATCCTTGCCTTGTGTCTTGTCGTTGATATTAGATATGGAGTTGATTTAGGTGAAATTCAAGCGACATTCACCATCAATAATGAATCATTCTATTTTGAGAAAACGTGAGGTAATAGAGTGAGGTTATTGCTGCTCAGGTGTTAGATAAAAAGAAAACGCTGCCGAAGCAGCGCAATTCTAATGCTATTTGTTAGTGCGGTATCAAAATAGGATGAACATGGTCAACACTACACCCACACTAAGCCAGTTAAGCTGATTTAATGTCATTGTTGCCTCGCAGTAGTATAAACATTGCTACAAAACGTAATGGGTGGCGATACCAAATCTAAGCAACTCAATCACTTTGGGCGAAAGAATCCCCGCTGAATTGCGTAGAAATTGATTCGTTTAGTTGAGGTTTTTTTAACCTACATGTTCATAATGACATCACATTGTTACGGTGAAATTACATTTCGACAAAACTTTTTTATGCAGCCTGTCGCAAAATTTTATCAAGTACACGGGTTGGTAATAGTCTTTTCAAGACTGCGAATAATTTAGTCGGTGTAGTAATTCGATAACGAATTTTCGGTGAAACGCTAGTTAATGCATGAAGAACTGGTGCGATGCAAGACTCTGCAGGCAAAACAAATCGATTATTAGACTTGTCGTTGTTGAGTCGCTCTCTTTGTCCTTCATAAGCATGACGATGGGGGCTAGATTCAATATCAACCCACTTCTCAAAGGCTCGTAATGCATTGTTTCTAAATTGAGTTTCGATCGGTCCTGGTTCTATCAATGCCACTTTGATATTCGTATCCGCAAGCTCTAGCCTGAGCGTATCTGTCCAGCCTTCTAAGGCAAATTTTGATGCATTATAGGCACCACGGTATTTCATTGCGGCAAAACCAAGAACAGAGCTGTTTTGTATGATGCGTCCTTCGCCTTGCTGGCGCATATGAGGAAGCACTTCTCTGACCAACTGGTGCCAACCAAAAAAGTTGGTCTGAAATTGATCTTGAAGAGCCTCGGTGGGTAAGTCTTCCAGTGCTCCGGGCTGACCATAGGCACCATTATTGAACACTGCGTAAAGCTTACCTTCTGCTAATTCTAGCGCTTGCATCACGCCCGAAGAAATGCTTTCTGGGCTATTTAGGTCTAGATTGATGCAGGTTAGCCCTTCATTAATTAGGCGCTGGACATCTTGTTCTTTCCTGCAAGATGCAATGACATTAAATCCCTTGTTTTGTAGGGCGTGAGCACACACGTAACCGATGCCGGTTGAACAACCCGTAATAAGAATCGACTTTTTCATAATTTAATTTAAGACTCAGAAGCATTGATTGGAGCCATCATTCATCAGCTCCGGTCATGAAGCAAGTGCTTGAGTGCTGGCTCTATTCTGGAGTAGCTAAATTTAAAGCCCAGTTCGGTGAGTTTTTTGGGTTTGGCTCTCATGCTATCAAACAATAAGCAGGAAGATTCTCCCATTAGGAGTTCCATCGCCCATTTAGGCGTGAACAAGATATGCGGACGTTTTAGCGTTTTAGCTAGTGTGCCGCTGAATATACGATTAGTCACAGGATGGGGGGCGCACATATTGAATGCACCGTGGGCATGTGGTGTTTCAAGCAAGTACATGATGGCGCGGACCATATCTAGGATGTGAATCCAAGGCATGTACTGATTACCGTTCCCAAGTGGGCCGCCTACGCCAAGCTTGTAAGGTAATAGCATCTTTGCCAACGCACCACCATTAAGGCCGAGTACCACGCCAGTTCTCATTAGACAAACCCGAGTTTGCTCCGACTCTGCGCGCTTGGCTATTTGCTCCCACTTTGCACAAACCTCGTGAGGAAAGTCGTCGCTATTAACATGTAAGCACTCATCAAACGGATGGTCTTGTTGATCACCATAGTAGCCAACTGCCGAGCCACTAATAAAAACAGAGGGAGGTTCGGTACTTGCGTGGATCAGCTCAACAATTTGTTCGGTAATTTTCCAACGACTTTTGCAGATTTTTTCTTTTTGCTCGCTGGTCCATCTTTTATCCGCAATAGGCTCACCTGCAAGATTAATGACTGCATCAACGTGATTGAGATCGGCGAACGACTCGAACGAGTCAAGGTATTCGATATTACCCAGATCAGCATGCTGTAGGCGTTGTTTTGCTCGCTCTGGAGAGCGTGTAAGTAGCATAACCTGGTGAGTTGATAGCAGCTTGAGCAACTCCGAGCCAATAAACCCAGTGCCACCTGTGAGTAATATCTTCATGTTATCTCTTTGAATGTACACGTATTAGAACATTATAGTCGCTTTGTGCTTAGCTTGATCATCTCAACACCATTATTTCTGGGATAGTGACAAGCTGGCAGAGATACTATTAACTTCACATATTAGAAAATATGTAACTAAATGTTATAGATGGCGCTAGTGCATTCACGGTAGAAGAGTGAAATCTATGCCAGACTAGAAGTTATCGCTCATTGGAACGAGCGTAATCAGTTTGCACAATCAAGGAGGATAGGCATGGAAGCATTTGTTGCGCTTTTTCGAGCGCTCCTCAATAGTGCTCGTGACTTATTACCCATCATCATTGTTATCACTTTTTTCCAATTAGTCGTTTTGCAAGAGCCGCTGCCCAACCTGATCTCCATTCTTTTTGGCTTGTTGCTTGTCGTTTTAGGATTAACCTTTTTTATCTTTGGCCTAGAGCTTGGTCTTTTTCCTATCGGAGAGAGTATGGCTCAAGCCTTTGCAAAAAAAGGCAGTGTGTTTTGGTTATTAGTCTTTGCGTTTTGTTTGGGGTTTGGCACCACGATAGCTGAACCTGCATTGACCGCGGTAGCGGAAGAAGCCTCAGAAGTTGCGGCAGAGGGCGGAATGATCGCTAACTCAGAGCAGTCCATGCAGGATTACGGAGAAGGACTTCGAGTAACAGTAGCTCTCTCTGTGGGGATAGCCATCGTTATCGGCGTTTTGCGTATCTTAAAAGGGTGGCCGATTCATTACATGATCATTGGTGGCTATGTAGGCGTTGTAATACTGACGTGGTTTGCACCTGAAGCCATTATTGGCGTTGCTTACGATTCCGGAGGTGTAACCACGTCCACCATAACAGTACCTTTGGTCACTGCACTGGGCGTCGGTTTAGCGTCTTCTATTAAAGGGCGCAACCCTATGGTGGATGGCTTTGGTTTAATCGCTTTTGCCTCGCTGTTACCGATGATGTTTGTGATGGTTTACGGAATGGTCGTAACATGATTTCAATTGATCATTTCCTAGACACTTTATTATCGACCGTTCGAGACGTCGTTCCCATCGCCAGCATTATTTTTGGTTTTCAGTTAGCGGTTTTAAGGCGTCCTGTTAGCAACCTTAAGAAAGTTTTGCTTGGGTTCGTTTATGTGATTCTCGGGCTAGCTCTTTTTTTACTTGGATTAGAAATGGCATTGTTTCCACTTGGGGAGACGATGGCTGTGCAACTAACGGCGCCGGAGTTTTTACAAGAGTTCAAAGTATCGGTAGGGAAAGCCTTAATGTGGGTCGACTATTATTGGGTTTACACCTTCGCCTTTTTTATAGGCTTTAGTACCACGATTGCAGAGCCTTCTTTAATCGCTGTAGCGATAAAAGCAAACCAAGTCTCTGGAGGCAGTATCAGTATTAACGGCTTGCGCGTAGCCGTTGCGTTTGGGGTGGCAATTGGTATTGCATTAGGTAGTTACCGGATTGTCGTGGGCGATCCCATTCATTATTACATCATCGCGGGTTACATCGTCGTTGTGATTCAAACGTTTTACGCTCCTAAGCTTATTGTTCCACTCGCCTACGATTCTGGAGGCGTAACAACTTCTACCGTCACTGTCCCACTTGTAACTGCATTAGGGTTAGGGCTTGCTTCGACCGTCCCTGGAAGAAACCCAATGATTGATGGCTTTGGCTTGATCGCGTTTGCCAGTCTATTTCCTATGATCTCTGTGATGGGCTATGCGCAAATAACCCAGTGGCTGAATAAAAACGTCTCGGAGGAAGAAGAAAATGCGCTTTAAATTGATACTTGCGTTTGTGGAAGACAGCAAAACAGACAAGGTGTTGGACGCTGCACGCGATGCTGGTGCGACCGGTGCTACGGTGATTAACAATGCTCGCGGACAAGGTTTAAATCAAAAGCGAACGTTTTTTGGTTTAACGCTAGAAGTGCAAAAAGATGTGCTGCTGTTTGTGGTCGAGGAACATCTCGCTCGACACATATTAGAAACCATTAATGAGGTTGGTGAATTTGACAGAGAGTCGGGACAGGGGATTGCTATTCAGATCGATATTGAAGATGCAGTCGGTGTCGCGCATCAAGTCGAGACATTGACCAAAGTAGTCGAGGATGAATTATGAGTGATCAAACGATAATTAGAGTTCGAGATGTTATGGCGGCAACGTATGTGATGGTTGATGGACTGATGACCGTATACGAAGGCATAACGCTAGCGAAAAAATACCAAGTCAAAGCGCTGGTGGTGAAAAAGCGAGATGATAATGATGAATATGGCATCGTGTTGATGAATGATATCGCCAAAAAGGTGCTGGCGAATAATCGTTCTCCTCAGCGCACAAATATTTATGAAATCATGACCAAGCCCGCTTTGTGTGTCGAACCAGATATGAACGTAAAATATTGTGCCCGTTTGTTTGAGCGATTTGGCATAAGCAGAGCGCCGGTCATTGAAAGTGGCGAGGTCATTGGGATGGTGAGTTATAACAATATTGTCATCAATGGTATGGTGCGAGAAGAAGTGTAATAGGTTGATATAAATGAAAAATCAACGAATTTTTTCTCAAGTCAGCGACTGTTACAAAGAACTAAAATATTTAATATATGTTAGGTTGCATATGTGTTAATTCACCATTATTCTTTGCGCCCTAAGCCTAATGTCGAGGAATCTGTATCATGCCTTTAGTCTCTTGCCCCGTGTGTGAGAAACAAATCTCAAAACGCGCTCATGCATGTCCAGGATGCGGAGAGCCCGATCCGCTGCACCATCTAGCCAAATCAAAATTTATGTCGATGGTGTTTTGGATACTGGTGTTGGTTGGAACAGCGTATGCAGCATGGTTCTATGTTTTGCCTATGGTCATTGAATCATTGCGCTATCAGTAGTATTCAAACCGTCGTAGGTTGAGCTGCTAAAAAAATGCCGTAGAATGACCTCATACTTTTTGAGGAGACAATGTCGTGAAACTATTTTTTGCCTCAGACCTGCATGGCTCTTTGCCAGCAACTAAAGAAACCATTGAGCTATTTCTGGCCTCTGGTGCGCACCACCTGATTTTGCTAGGAGATACGCTAAACCATGGGCCGCGAAACCCTATTCCGGAAGGCTACAACCCTCCACAGGTAGCAGACTTATTGAACCAATACAGTGATCAAATTATTTCTGTACGTGGCAACTGTGATAGTGAAGTGGACCAAATGCTATTGAAGTTTCCAATGATGATGGATTACTCATGGGTGCTACTTGAATCTGGCAAGAGAATCTTTTTGACTCATGGTCACTTGTACAACTCTGAAAAACGGCCGCCACTGCGCGAAGGTGATATCATCGCCCACGGGCATACACATGTTCCCGTCGCAGAGATGCAAGATGGAGCCATTATATTCAACCCAGGCTCGATGACATTCCCACGTAATGGCTTACCGAGAAGCTTTGGTACTCTAGAAGACAATAAGCTAACGGTAAAAACGCCAGAAGGCGAAGTATTAGCACAAACCATGATTTAACGGTTTTACTAAGTAAAAAAATAGGGAGCGAATTGCTCCCTATTTTGTGTCTGAATGTCCTAAATCGCGTTCTGGGTCGATAATGTCTCTAACGCGCTGTTTTAGCACCTTGGCTTCAGGAAAGCCGCTGTCTTTTTTCCGTTCCCAAATTTGCTGGCCATTACAGAAAATTTCGAAGCGACCACCTGTGTCTGGGTGTAAGCTGATTGTTTCTATTTCTTCACTAAAAGTATGCAGTAATTCTTGCGATAGCCAAGTTGAACGCAACATCCAGTTGCACTGGCGGCAGTAATAAATATCAATGATTGCTTTATCCATGAAACTTTCCTTTTAATCTTTTTAAACCAGCAACTTGATGCCCACCGCAAACGTGAGAATTTCGAATGCAACTTTAATCACTCTGTTGCTGTATCGAGTCGCGGCCCATGCGCCTAAACTGCCGCCTAGAAATGAGCTTAACAATAAAACAGGCATCCAAGCCCAGTGAATAGGGGCCCCTGCCTGTACGACGGCAATGCCTCCAATGCCATTCCAAAACAGGCCGACACAAATCATGGTGTAAGCAACGGCTTGTTTGTAGTCGTAACCAAACCAGCGCACCAAAAATAGTGTCACGAGCAAACCAGAACCTGCGGTAAGAGATCCGTTGATGATGCCGATAAACAGTAAGCCAATTCCACCAATAACCCAACCGATAGGATGACGGTTACGTATTACTTCAGCTTGGCCTAGCGATGTCTTAAATCGCGAGTAGATACCTAGCGCTAGGATCATCGTGCCGAGCATCTTTTCCGCGATACCATCAGGGATCTGTACAATTAAGTTAGCCCCTAAAATCACGCCAATACTACCGGACAAGATAAGGTAGAGCGCGATTTTCCATTTAATAGTGCCTGATCTCAAATGCGTGCTTGCTGCGCCTAAGCCTAAAGCGACCGAAGCCACCTTATGTGTGCCTAGCGCAACGGAGAACGGTAAGCCGAGAAAGATGAGTAAAGGGAATTGAAGCAAGCCTGCTCCGCCACCAGAAAGTGAAGCCAGCGTGTTGGCGATTAGTGAACCGAAAAAGAGAGTAGTGGTATCTAGCCAATCCATAAGCAAAACAAAGGGGGCGTCTTGCCCCCTTATCATCCAATCAAAATTAGTTTTTAAACAGTACCGAAGAACCGTGGTTCAAGCTAGTGAGCAAGAGTGTTTTTTCGTTCACGACGTCAATACGACGACTTTGCTCCGCATCTAGCTTAAAAATTTGAGTAATCAAACGTAGCTGTGCTTCGGAAAAGTCTTTTGATTGAGAAGATGAAATATCTTTAAACTCCGAAGGCGAGACCAACAAATAGTTGTCACTTACTTCCCAGCGGCCTTTTTCCGAGATATTTATCGTTGATTCTGCGGTTGAACCTTGAGCGAATAGTTTTATATTTGCTACGCGAATATAGTCACCATTAGGGAGATATTTCACGTTTGATTCAACATTAACTCGGCGTAGTGGGCCGACAGTATCGTCAGGCAAGCTGTCTGTAATGACTGTCACCATGGTCGACTGCCATTCGTTTGCTGTGAGGAGCTGCTCCACTTTTAGGTCACTTCCCCAATACAACCAACTACTGAAAAGAACGGATACGGCCAAAACCGCAGATGCTAATTTAATCTTCATATTGGCCTCCTTTATTTACAGATGTCTGTTGGATCGTTTTGACCTGCGAAAATACGCAGTGTTACGTTCTCGTAAGAGTGGTTACTGTCATGAATGTAGTTCAGAATCAGCTGGTTATTTTGTCCGCCAGTGGCAATCACTTCCACTGGCAACGAGTCTTCTGCATGGTGCTTCACGTAGCGCTCAATGCATTGCTCTATTGAGGGCAACCAGTTGTTGATTTGAGGGTGATTTACAGGTGTCATCACTGGTACATTTTGATACTCACCAATCTGACGGAATTGGGATTCCGCAGGGTTCGTGAATAACAATACGCAAACAGGAAGCAGCAGAGACAAAAAGATAATGACACGCGGTAGCCAGTTAATCGTGTTAGATGCTGGCTTCGGCTGAGTTTTAGTCGGCTCTACTTGAGGCTCAATATCAGCAGTAGTATCGGTCACTACCTCTGTCGGTAGCATATCGCTCGCTTCTAACTCCACTGCTGGCGCTTCTTGTTCAGAAGCGGTTTCTTCAGCGTCAGTGTTAGAGTCAGTAGAAAATGGGCTCAAGCGTTCCACTGAACAAATGAGTTGGTAGCCACGTTTAGGTACCGTTTTAACAAACTCTGGAGATTTTGTTGAATCCTTCAACATCTTACGCAGAGTAGAAATCGCTTGAGTCAGGCTTGAGTCATCCACCTCAAAACCTTGCTCACGCCAAACAAACTCGTGAAGCTCGTTACGGGTTAAAACTTCGTTTGGTCTCTCTGCCAACATCAGAAGTATACGGCTTTCGTTGCTTCCTAATCGTACAACGTCGTTGCCGTTTTGTTGGTCAGCGAGCGAATTACTATTTGGATCAAAGGTGAACCTTTGAGCAAGTAGAAATTTGGTGCCAATGTTAGTCATTTAGTTCTTCTTAGATGGATGATGTTGTAATTATGGTGATTTATGTCACAAAATTACCGGGGCGCTTGGAGTGCGCACGACATTTTAGATGCTTTTAGACGGGTAGGATAATTAAAATTTTCTAAAAAAACACCGTTTTTAGCAATATTGACCTTGAATTTACATTTGTCAGCCACATGTTAAATGACATCTCGGTAAGGTGATTTCAAGGGGAAAGTCACAAACTTGTCCCTATGAAAAAGCCAATTAGTTTAGATGTTATGGAGCACACATGAGCGAAACCGTATCTCAAAATAAAGAAACTCGTGGTTTTCAATCAGAAGTAAAACAACTACTGCATTTAATGATCCATTCTCTTTATTCAAATAAAGAGATCTTTTTGCGCGAGCTGATCTCTAACGCATCAGATGCATCAGACAAACTGCGCTTTCAGGCGTTATCTAACCCAGATCTATACGAAGGTAATGCAGACCTTTGCGTGAAACTGTCGTTTGATGAAAGCGCAAATACCTTAACCATTTCTGATAACGGTATCGGTATGAGCCGTGATGATGTGATTGAGCACTTAGGTACAATCGCAAAATCTGGAACAGCCGAGTTTTTCTCAAAGCTATCTGAAGAGCAGAGCAAAGACTCTCAGCTTATTGGTCAGTTTGGTGTTGGTTTCTACTCGGCATTTATCGTTGCTGACGCCGTTACCGTGCGCACTCGCGCTGCGGGTCTAGCCGCTGATGAAGCGGTACAATGGCACTCAGCGGGTGAAGGTGAGTACACCATCGAAAACATTACCAAAGAGTCACGTGGTACCGACATCATTCTTCATATGCGTGAAGAGGGTAAAGAGTTTTTGAATGAGTGGCGTCTACGTGACGTTATCAGTAAGTACTCTGATCACATCGGCATTCCTGTTTCAATCCAAACTGTCGTTCGTGATGACGAAGGCAAGGAAACAGATGAGAAAAAGTGGGAGCAAATCAACAAAGCCCAAGCACTGTGGACGCGTAACAAATCTGATATTTCTGAAGAAGAGTATCAAGAGTTCTACAAGCACGTATCACATGACTTTGCCGATCCCTTGGTCTGGAGTCATAACCGTGTAGAAGGTAAAAACGACTACACGAGCTTACTATACATCCCATCGAAAGCACCTTGGGATATGATGAACCGCGACCACAAATCAGGCTTGAAACTGTACGTACAGCGCGTATTCATTATGGACGATGCAGAGCAATTTATGCCGTCATACTTACGCTTCGTACGTGGTTTAATAGACTCAAACGATTTACCGCTAAACGTATCGCGTGAGATTTTACAAGACAATAAAGTGACTCAGTCTCTACGTAATGCTTGTACTAAGCGTGTGCTAACGATGCTCGAGCGTATGGCCAAGAATGACGAAGAGAAATACCAATCATTCTGGAAAGAGTTTGGTCTTGTGATGAAAGAGGGCCCTGCGGAGGACTTTGCAAACAAAGAGAAAGTTGCAGGTTTATTGCGCTTTGCTTCAACTGAAGTGGATTCTTCTGAGCAAACTGTGGGCTTGGCGTCTTACGTTGAGCGCATGAAAGAAGGTCAAGATAAGATCTACTACTTGACGGCAGACAGCTATGCAGCTGCGAAAAACAGCCCTCACTTAGAACAGTTCAAAGCGAAAGGCATTGAAGTTATCTTGATGTACGACCGCATTGATGAGTGGCTGATGAACTACTTAACTGAGTTTGATGGTAAACAGTTCCAGTCAATCACTAAGGCTGGGCTTGATCTAAGTCAGTTTGAAGATGAAGCAGAAAAAGAGAAGCAAAAAGAAACCGAAGAAGAGTTTAAGTCGGTTGTAGAGCGCACGAAGTCTTACCTAGGCGATCGTGTGAAAGAAGTTCGTACGACCTTCAAACTCGCATCCACGCCTGCTGTTGTGGTAACGGACGATTACGAAATGGGCACTCAAATGGCGAAGCTTCTTGCGGCAGCTGGTCAAGCTGTGCCGGAAGTGAAATACATCTTTGAGCTAAACCCTGAGCACGAATTGGTTAAGCGTATGGCTGACGAAGCCGATGAAGAAGCGTTTGGTCGCTGGGTTGAAGTTCTGCTTGGTCAGGCAATGCTAGCGGAGCGAGGCTCTATTGAGGATCCAACAGAGTTCTTAGGAGCCGTTAATCAACTTTTGACTAAGGTGTAATAACCTCTGCAAATCAAAAAGCTCGCATTTCGCGAGCTTTTTGTTTGTTGTCGCAAAATTTTGCATCTCAAGTGCTGAGTTAATAATCAATAGGGCGTGAAAGAGGGTACTGTTAACATTCTTTAGTCTTAATACACTCTTTGCTCAGAGAACCTGTGATAGAATCTGCGACTTGAATGTGAGTAATAAGGCGTGTATTTTTGCTCGCCTATATACGTTATACCGAAACTTATCGTTGCAGGTGCTTCTCAGGTTTGATGTCTAAGAGGTCAGCTATTGTGAGCTTCGGTATAAATCTTAAATATTAAAGAGGATAAATCATGCGCATCATTCTTCTAGGTGCTCCAGGTGCAGGTAAAGGCACACAAGCAAACTTCATCATGGAAAAATACGGTATTCCACAAATCTCTACTGGTGATATGCTTCGTGCTGCTATCAAAGCAGGTACAGAGCTTGGTAAACAAGCTAAAGCTGTTATTGACGCTGGTCAGCTAGTTTCTGATGAAATCATCCTTGGTCTTATCAAAGAGCGTATCGCTCAAGAAGACTGTGCAAACGGTTTCCTACTAGATGGTTTCCCACGTACTATCCCTCAAGCTGACGGCCTAAAAGAAATGGGCGTAGACGTAGACTACGTTATCGAATTTGACGTTGCAGACGATGTGATTGTTGAGCGTATGGCTGGTCGTCGTGCTCACCTTCCTTCTGGTCGTACTTACCACGTGGTTTACAACCCGCCTAAAGTGGAAGGTAAAGATGATGTAACTGGTGAAGATCTTGTTGTTCGTGATGACGACAAAGAAGAAACAGTACGTGCTCGTCTAGGTGTTTACCACGAGCAAACTGCACCGCTAATCAACTACTACGGCAAAGAAGCTGAAGCAGGCAAGACTAAGTACCTTAAGTTTGATGGTACTAAGCAAGTAGCTGAAGTTAGTGCGGATATCGAGAAAGCACTATCTTAATTTGCTGAAGTCAAAAATTTAATATTTTGATATATTGAAAGCGGCCCAAGTGGTCGCTTTTTTTAGTTTACTCGTAAACATATATCTAATTAACTTCAGCTCGGCTATTCGTTACTTCGAGGTTACTTAAATATATGAACCAAGCCGTTTACCATGAATAGGATGTTATGAAAGAGAATAATAAACAGGGTGTACTCCTAGTTAACCTGGGAACTCCTGACGCACCAACCGCTCCTGCCGTAAAGCGCTTTTTAAGTCAGTTTCTTCATGATCACCGAGTGGTAGACATGACTCGATGGCTTTGGTGTCCACTATTGCACGGCGTTATCCTTCCTATCCGAGCTCCTAAAGTTGCCAAACTCTATCAATCAGTATGGATGGAAGAGGGCTCGCCGTTGATGGTGTACTCTAAACGCCAAACGGAAAAGTTAGCACAAAAGCTTGATATACCTGTAGAGCTTGGTATGACGTATGGTAACCCAAGTTTGCAATCAGGCTTTGAAGCCCTATTGGCGCAAGGCGTTGATGAAGTCATTGTTTTACCTTTGTATCCGCAATACTCGGGCACAACAACGGCAGCGGTTTCTGATGGAATCACTAAAGCATTTAAAAACCTGCCGGTGATGCCAGGCTTTAGCTTTATTCGTGATTATTACAATCACCCGAAATATATTGAAGCGTTAGCGCATTCAGTTCGTGAACATTGGCAAAAGAATGGTCAGGGAGATTACTTGCTGTGTTCTTATCATGGTATTCCAAAACGCTATGCTGACAATGGTGATGTTTACCCACAGCATTGTGAAGAGACGACTCGCTTGCTTGGGGAAGCGTTAGGTTTAAGCGACCAACAAATTGGCATGACGTATCAGTCCCGATTTGGGAGAGAAGAGTGGCTTCAACCTTATACCGATAAGACCCTAGAGGCACTTCCTGCAAAGGGTGTGAAAAATATTAATGTTGTGACCCCTGCATTTTCGTCAGATTGTTTAGAGACGTTGGAAGAGATCTCGGAAGAGTGTAAAGAGATTTTCCTTGAAGCTGGTGGCGAAAACTTTACCTACATCCCTTGTTTGAACGATAGTGAACTTCATATCGAGATGATGGTTGAGTTAGTTCAATCTAAACTTTAGATACAAAAAAGGGTCGCAATAGCGACCCTTTCTACGTTTAGTTGAGCGATCAAGCAACTTGTACTTGCTGCTCTTCTACTTGCTCTGCCGTGCTGTGCGTATTTTCAGCGCCATGCATCCAGCGAACGAGTGTATTAGAGAATAGGAGCAAAATTACGCCACTTACGGTTGCGCTGACCGCAATACCACTAAAGATAGCCATAGCGCCTAACTCGCCTACGTGAGAGCCCACATAGCCCGCAACATAGTTAGCAATCGCATTACAGCCAAACCATGCACCCATCATAAGTGAAGCTAAGCGAAGCGGTGCTAATTTAGTCACCAATGAAAGACCAATTGGTGATAAACACAGCTCGCCTAATGTGTGGAAGAAGAAAGCGCCGACCAACCATAACATCGATGTTTTTACTGTTGTATCTCCACCTTGTTCTAGCACTGCGCCAACCATACAAAGGAAACCAATCGCCAAGAAAAATAGTGCCATCGCAAATTTCACTGGCGAAGTAGGTTCACGTTTACCCAATTTTACCCAAAGGACAGCCAGAACTGGCGCTAGAGTAATAATGAAAAATGGGTTTAGTGATTGGAACCACGCAGCAGGAACTTCGAAACCACCAATCATGCGATCAGTATATTGTTGAGTGTAGATGTTCATCAGACCACCAGCTTGTTCAAAGCCTGCCCAGAAGACAATAGTGAATAAGCTCATGACCAGAATTACTTTTAGTCGATTCACTTCTTCTTTGGTGAGTGGCTGCTTCGTGGTGGCGTTTTTGTTGTTTAGATCTCGTTTCGCCGCTGGTTCGCGACCAATATCACCAAGCCATGATTGAGCCAGTACCATTTGCATCACTAGGCTAACCAGCATACCCACACCAGCGGCAACAAAGCCAGCTTTCCAACCGTAAGAGGTTGTCACAGAGCCAGAAACGACGCCGGCAAGTAATGCACCTAAGTTGATACCCATATAAAAGATAGTGAATGCGCCGTCACGACGGTTGTCACCTTCTTGATAAAGGTCGCCAACCATGGTTGAGATATTTGGCTTAAAGAGACCGTTACCAGTGATAAGTAGGCCAAGACCTAAATAGAAACTGTGTAGCGAACCAATACCTAAAGCATCAGCAGGAAGTGCAAGAGTAAACTGGCCGATGGCCATTAACGCGCCACCAAGCAAAATTGAGCGACGTTGACCTAAATAGTTATCTGCTAGGTAACCACCGATAAGAGGCGTGATATACACAAGCCCTGTGTATATGCCGTATAGGTCTAATGCGTCTTTGGTTGAC
Organism: Vibrio sp. D417a; assembly: GCF_030248595.1. NCBI lineage: Bacteria > Pseudomonadati > Pseudomonadota > Gammaproteobacteria > Vibrionales > Vibrionaceae > Vibrio > Vibrio sp. D417a. The sequence continues at coordinate 43,738 of NZ_JAHGAM010000009.1, forward strand.
CAGCCAAGGCCGCCATTCATTGTTGTATCAGTAAGGTAAAGCACGAGAATGGCACGCATTGCGTAGTAAGAAAAGCGTTCCCACAGTTCTGTACCGAACAATAAGAACAGGCCACGTGGATGACCAAAATATTGATGTTGGTTTGACATAAGCTCTTCTAATAATAGTTATTACATTTTTTAACGACTTCTACGTATACAATGCAATTCAACGAGTGACAAATAATAAAATTTTGCCATTCAACTATTTTTGTTTGTTAAGTGGCTGTTTTTGATTAGATTTGCAGATTATATGATGGTGTATTGGTTGTATTACAAACTTAATTTCCATTTTTGCCTATGGACTTCTTTATCGTAAGTTGCTGAAAAATGTCGTTAATGCGAGCGATGTATAATCATACTTTTATAGATAAACTGAATATCAATGACTCAACTTTGGCTTAATGCTAGGATAAAAACAAAATAGAATTGGCTAGTAAAAAGATGAAACGTTGGTATCTACTTTATTGTAAACGTGGGGAGCAGGTTAGGGCGAAACAACACCTTGAAAACCAAGGTGTAGAATGCTTTTATCCAACTGTAGAAGTTGAGAAGATTTTGCGCGGGAAAAGACAAAAAGTCGAGGAGCCGCTGTTTCCTTGTTACGTATTCGCTTACTTTGATTATGAGCAAGGGCCAAACTTCACCTCAGTCCGCTCTACTCGAGGTGTTGTTGACTTTGTGCGTTTTGGTGCTCAACCGAAAGAAGTTCAAGGTGACTTGGTCTTCGAATTGATGCAGCTAGAAAAGTGTTGTAATGACAATACCGTTTCTGAATGTATGCCAAAACCAGGCGATCAAATTAGAGTTAAAAGCGGTCAATTTGCGGGCATAGATGCCATCTTCCAAGAACAAGATGGTGAGAAACGCTCAATTATGCTAGTTCAGATGATCACCAAGCGTGTGCCTGTCAGCATAGACAATAGTGATTTAGATTTAAAATAGCCTAATTCCATCAAACATAAAAAGAGGTGCAAAAGCACCTCTTTTTGATCGTATCTAATTTTTTGTCTGTTTTAAAAGGGTTGGACGAACCAACCCTTATCTTTATCGTAGAGAATTAGTATGAGTCGTTGTGAACGGTCTGTACTGCACGACCTGATGGGTCAACACAGTTTTGGAACGATTCATCCCATTCAATCGCCTTCGCTGAAGAACACGCTACTGAAGGGCCTCCTGGTACACACTCTGCTGCTGATGGAAGTGGGAATAACTCTTCAAAGATTTCACGGTACACGTAGCCTTCTTTTGTCGTTGGCGTGTTGTATGGGAATCGATATTGAGCTGTTTCCATCTGCTGGTCTGTCACTTTCTGTTCTGCGACTTCTTTCAGCGTATCGATCCAGCTGTAGCCAACGCCATCAGAGAACTGCTCTTTTTGACGCCATGCGATCGATTCTGGCAGGTAGTGCTCGAAGCACTCACGAAGGATGTGTTTCTCCATTTTACCGTTGCCACACATCTTGTCTGCTGGGTTCAAGCGCATTGCTACATCAATGAACTCTTTATCTAGGAAAGGTACACGTCCTTCTACTCCCCATGCTGCCAGCGACTTGTTAGCACGAGCACAGTCGAACATGTTCAGAGCAAGCAGTTTACGCACAGTCTCCTCGTGGAACTCTTTCGCGTTTGGCGCTTTGTGGAAGTAAAGGTAGCCACCAAAGATTTCGTCAGCGCCCTCACCAGACAATACCATCTTGATACCCATCGCTTTGATCTTACGACCCATTAAGAACATAGGTGTTGATGCGCGGATAGTCGTCACGTCATACGTTTCAATGTGGTAAATCACGTCACGAATCGCGTCCAAACCTTCTTGAATCGTGTACGTCATTTCGTGGTGAACGGTACCAATTTGGTCGGCAACTTCGCGAGCGGCTTTCAGGTCAGGCGCGCCTTCTAGGCCAACAGCAAAAGAGTGCAGTTGAGGCCACCAAGCTTCAGACTTTTCATCATCTTCAATACGCATCGCTGCAAAGCGTTTTGCTACCGCAGATGTAATAGAAGAATCTAGACCGCCCGAAAGAAGTACACCGTAAGGCACGTCAGTCATTAGTTGGCGTTTAACAGCCGCTTCTAGCGCTTCAGTCAATTCTTCTTTGCTAGTGCTGTTACCTTGTACTGCTGCGTACTCGTTCCAGTCACGAACATAGTAACGTGTTGGCTCAGTATCTTTAGAGCTGTAGTAGCTACCAGGAGGGAATTCACTTACTGTTTTACATACTGGAACAAGAGCCTTCATCTCTGATGCCACATAGTAGTTACCATGCTCATCGTGACCTTGATAAAGAGGGATAATACCAATATGGTCACGTCCGACTAAATACTCATCTTTTTCTTCGTCGTAGAGCACAAAAGCGAAAATACCGTTTAGTTCTTCAAGGAGATCTGCACCCATATCTTGGTAAAGTGCAAGAATGACTTCACAGTCTGAATCGGTTTGAAATTCGTACTTTCCTTCGTAACGAGCACGAATTTCTTTATGGTTGTAGATTTCACCATTGACGGCAAGGATGAGCTTCTTATCAGGGCTGTATAGCGGCTGTGCACCACTATTTAGACCAACAATCGCCAAGCGCTCGTGCGCTAAAATAGCACGCTCTGAAGAGTAAATCCCAGACCAGTCTGGGCCACGGTGACGAAGTTTTTTCGACATCTCTAATGCGATAGGGCGCAATGCGGCTGCATCGCTTTTAATGTCTAAAATGCCAAATACTGAACACATACTACATCCTTACTAAACTAAACAATTTCTAATCGGTATGGTTTAAATTTGCCATTACTAATAAAAAAAGCAACGTTTTGTGATTAAAAAAATGATAAAAGGCCTTGTTGTATGGAAAATATTTAACTCAACCGTTGTTTTGGTGAATGAGATCAAGGTTTGGTATAAAAACTATACAAAAAAGGCTTTCTATCAATAGAAAGCCTTCCGAAAAATATCAGTGCTGTTGCTTATTTAATTGGTGTGAATTTAGGTTGAAGTTGTTTACAGACGTGTCGAGCAAAACCGCTACCAGCTTCACTATAAATATTGAATGCTGCGTCAACGCCATTTTCAAGTAAGCCTTCCAATTGATCTGGGTATTCGGCGATAGCGGCAATTTGCCCCTTATATTTTCTGCGTTTAAGCTGCTCAAGTGCTGTTTGGTTACCTTGATGATGTGGCATTGCAAGCAGAACCAGTTTTACATGACCTGTATCTAAAATTCGCTCCCAGAAATCCGGGTCGGTGGCATCACCAGAAATCACATTTCTTCCTTCTGAACGATGATGATGTGCAGCGTCTTCACGAATTTCTATACCCAATGAAATTTTGCCATAGCGTGAGCGTAGCTCATCATAAGCGCCCGTTCCAATACGCCCCATACCTAAGATCAATACTTGGGCATGACCTGGGTTGATGAGTTGGTCGCGTTGATTGAGCTTTTCTACCGCTGTCTCTTGCAGCCACTTACCTGAATGTTGATAAATTTTATGGCTAAGGCGGTTAAGTGGCGCGGAAATTACAAAGGATACCGACACCGCAACCGCAATCGCAGCAAGCATATCACTTGGCATCCAGCCCATTTTATAGGCCAACCCTGCAACAATAAGACCAAACTCACTGTAGTTAAATAGTGATAAAGAGGCGAGCAAAGAGGTACGTACGCGAAACTTAAAATGATTAATAGTGACGAAGTACAAGAGTCCTTTGATTGGTAGCAGTAAGATAAATAGCAGGGCGAGAACGACGCCATTCACGCTCAATGAGGCGGATAAACCAATGTTTAAAAAGAAGCAGACTAAAAAGAGCTCCTTCATATTGAATAATGACTTGGATAGTTCTGAGGCTTTTGGGTGACCTGCGAGTAGCATGCCTAAAATTAGCGCGCCCAAGTCTGGTTTCATCCCGACCAACTCGAATAGCCCAGCACCGACAACAAGCGCGAAGAAAATACCGAATAGCACCAGCATTTCGCCGTGGCCAACTTTATCGAGCAGCTTATAGAATAGGGGACGAAGGAAAGGCAGTGCGAACAAACCGATGGCATACCATTCTGGGACTTTTCCGGTTGAAGCAGTCAGGAATACTACGGCAAAAATATCTTGCATAACCAAGATACCGATCGCGAGTGTGCCGTAGGTCGCGTTCATTTCGCCTTTTTCTTGCAATGCTTTTACGGCAAAAACGGTACTAGAGAACGATAGTGCAAAAGCTAAAAGCAGGATTTGGCTGCCGTCCATACTGGCTAGCGAAGTCAAGCCCAGTAGTTTTAAGCCGGATAACGCTAGGGCAAAAAAAGCGGTAGAGAGTATGTTGTGGGCGGTTGCCCCTCCCCATATTTCTTTGGACAGCAGGGTTTTTACATCGAGTTTGAGTCCAATAGTAAACAGAAGAAGAGTAACACCAAGATCTGCGAGAGTGACGATAACGTCATTGCTTTGGTAACCAAATGCATGCAAGCCAAATCCAGCTAGTAGAAAACCAACGAGGGGAGGGAGGCTGCATTTAAGCGCAATAAAACCAGCTAAAAAAGCGGCTGTAATTAGAATAATTTCCATACTGTTAAGCTGTATTCCTGATATACAAAAACGGGCTGTGAAAACACAGCCCGAGATTGTAACTCAATTGGTTGTATAAACTTAGTCTTCCAGTAACTTTTGTAACAAAACTCCGTTTAGCATAGCGCGTTTAATCATCGCAAATGCGCCCATCGTTGGCTGCTTATCAATGTGAGAAGCCACGATAGGGAGGTCGTTATGGAAAGTTTTAAGAGATTGATTCTCTACGTTGCGTTGAATTGCAGGGAAAACAATATCTTGTGCTGCAGTAATATCGCCAGCAATTACAATTTTCTGTGGATTAAATAAGTTAACCGTAATCGCAATCGCTTTACCTAGCTGGTTGCCAACTCGCACTAAACTCTGTTTCGCAAGTTCATCACCATTCATTGCGTGCTGACATACCGCTTCAATTGTGATGTTTTCAAGGTCGGTTAAGCTTGATTCGTATCCTTGAGTAATCAGTTGCTTCACTCGTTGAATAATCGCTGGGTTTGCAGCTACGGTTTCTAAACAGCCAAAGTTTCCACATTGGCATTGCTCACCAAGCGGGTCAATTTGGATATGACCAATTTCACCGACGTTGCGGTTAAAACCAAGAAAAACCTGGCCGTTAACGATAATACCTGCGCCAGTACCGCGGTGGACGCTAACCAAAATAGAATCCTGGCAGTCTTGGCTTGCTCCAAAGTAGTGCTCAGCCAACGCCATGCCACGTACGTCGTTGCCAACAAAGCATGCTGTATTAAACTTCTCTCCAACAATTTCACCGAGAGCAAGATTATCGATATCGGTATTAGGCATGTATTCGACCACGCCAGTTGTTGGGTTAACAAGGCCCGGTAAAGTGATGCCGATAGCGATGAGTTGATCAATTTTGTCTTCGCAACGGCTTACGAAATCTTTTAATAAATCGATGAGTCCTGCGATTAAGTCTGCTTGGTTAGTGTAGTGCAGTTCATGCTGATCTTCTGCCAGCGCGGTGCCACCTAAATCGTATAAACTGAACTGTACGTAATCTCGACCTAAGCGAACGGCAATCGAATGAAAAGGTTTGACTTCAGTAGTCAAAGAGATCGCACGACGACCACCAGTTGAAGCTTGTTGGGCGACCTCCTTAATAAGGCCGCGCTCTAAAAGTTGGCGGGTTATTTTGGTAACACTAGCAGGCGCGAGCTGACTCACGTCCGCGACTTGAATACGGGAGATAGGACCTTGCTGATCAATCAGCCTATATACCGCAGCGCTGTTAAGCTGTTTTACTAAATCTACATTACCAATCTGTCCGCCATTCATGCTTAATTTTGCTCGTATTGTCCGTTAACAACCGTCGCTTTTACTTTAAAGTCACGATCGAAAATAGTCAGGTTTGCAACCATCCCTTTTCGAACTCGGCCAAGGCGATCCTCAACACCAATTGCTGTTGCTGGGTATAACGTGGCCATTCGTAGAGCTTCGTCTAAAGCGATCCCCGCGTGCTCAACTGAATTCTGAACTGCTTCAATCATTGTCAAAGCTGAGCCGCCTAGCGTGCCATTTTCATCAACACACTTACCATCTCGGTAATATACTTTCTTACCGACAAAAATAAAGTGATCAATGTTAGCACCTGCTGGAGCTGTGGCATCCGTCACCAAAACAAGCTTTTCACCTTTGATTTTATGAGCAATTCGGATGTTTGCGTAGTCGACGTGAAAACCATCAGCAATAATGCCAGCATATACGTCAGGAGTATCGTAAATTGCACCAACAACTCCTGGTTCACGACCAACCATTGGTGTCATTGCATTAAAGAGGTGTGTAGCAAAAGTAATGCCTGCTTCAAAGCTTTTACGTGCTTCGGCGTAGGTTGCATTTGTGTGGCCAATTGAAACCACGATGCCAGCAGCCTTTAATCGCGCAATATGCTCTGGGTCGTTATGCTCAGGTGCTAGTGTTACTTTCGCTACGATATCGGCGTTTGCGCAGATAAGGTCGATCATGCTTTCGTCTGATGGGCGAATAAAATCGACGTTATGGATGCCTTTTTTCGCGACGTTAAGGTAAGGACCTTCGAGGTGTAAACCAAGCGATTGATTTTGATACTTGTTGTGGTACTCACGAGCTGCGGCAATTGCAGTTCGCATATCTTCATCAGATGACGTAATGAGTGTTGGCAGGAAGCTAGTACAGCCAGATTTGAGGTTTGCCTGGTGCATGATTTGCATGGTTTCAGGGGTAATTGCATCGTTTAGCATTACACCGCCACAACCGTTCAACTGCAGATCGATAAAGCCTGGACTTAGACTAGCGCCTGCAAGGTCTTTTACTTCGATGCTTTGAGGTAGCTCAGAAACCGGCACAATAGATTGAATAAGATCGTTTTCGATGATGACCGCATGATCGGTAAGAACATCACTACCGGTATAAATTTTACAGTTACTTAGCGCGTACATAGTCAGCTAGTCCTTATAGATGAGAATTCAATTTCTATATCGTTATCTAAGTAGAGACTGCTTCAGTCATATGGGTACTTAGTTTGTATCACTGAATTAGATAACGAGTCACATACAGCAAGTCGCGTTTTATCGATGTTATTGTCATAGTAACTAACTGAAAAGTAATAATTGTATGGTTTTTTATGATTCTTTTTCAGAGCAAAGTTACAGTGATTTACCCGCCTAGATACCAAAATAACACTGATTCTGCCTTGCATAAAGTGCGAGAATATTATCTTTAAAACGCCATTTTTTCGTATAATAAAATAAGTTTTATGATCTCGCTAGCAAAAACCTTCCGAAAGGGCAAATTGTGGTGATTATGATCACAAACGGTGAGCTTTTAATTTGCGGAGCAAAATTAATATCATAAACTTAGGATGACTAAATTGGACGGCTGAAATAAGTCATTCAACATAACATCTAATCCTATAGGGGGAACTTAAGGTGAACATTCTCGGATACTTCCAGAAGGTGGGTAAGGCGCTTATGGTGCCGGTTGCCACACTTCCTGCAGCAGCAATACTCATGGGTATTGGCTACTGGATCGACCCAAATGGCTGGGGCGCAAACAGTGCACTTGCTGCATTTCTTATTAAAGCTGGTGCAGCGATCATTGACAACATGTCAGTATTGTTCGCTGTTGGTGTTGCTTATGGAATGTCTAAAGACAAAGATGGCGCCGCTGCACTTTCAGGTTTCGTGGGCTTCTTAGTTGTCACAACGCTTTTGGCCCCTGGTGCAGTATCACAAATTCAAGGCATTGACCCAAGTGAAGTACCTGCTGCATTTGGTAAAATCAATAACCAGTTCGTAGGTATCTTGGTTGGTATTGTTTCTGCTGAGTTGTACAACCGTTTTTCTCACGTAGAGCTGCACAAAGCACTGGCGTTTTTCTCTGGCAAGCGTCTTGTACCTATCCTAACGTCTTTTGCTGGTATCGTTATTGCGTTCATCCTGATGTACGTTTGGCCATCAGTTTACGGCGGTCTGGTCAGTTTTGGCGAAAGCATTCAAGGTATGGGTGAAGCAGGTGCAGGTGTTTACGCATTCTTCAACCGTCTTCTAATTCCTGTTGGTCTGCACCATGCACTAAACTCAGTGTTCTGGTTTGATGTTGCTGGTATTAATGACATTCCAAACTTCCTTGGCGGTGCGAAATCATTAGCTGAAGGCACGGCAACGGTAGGTGTTACGGGGATGTACCAAGCGGGCTTCTTCCCAATCATGATGTTTGGTTTACCAGGCGCTGCTCTAGCGATGTACCATACTGCGAAATCAAAGAATAAAGAGAAAGTGGCATCTATCATGATTGCGGCTGCGTTTGCTTCATTCTTTACAGGTGTAACAGAACCACTTGAATTTGCATTCATGTTCCTTGCTCCAGGACTGTACGTTCTTCACGCAGCGCTGACTGGTCTATCAGTTTATATCGCGGCATCAATGCAGTGGATTGCAGGTTTCGGTTTCTCTGCTGGTTTAGTCGACTTAGTATTGTCAACTCGTAACCCGCTAGCGGTAAACTGGTACATGCTCATTGTACAAGGTCTTGGTTTCTTTGCGGTTTACTACTTCGTGTTCCGTACCGTGATTGTTAAGTTTGGCCTTAAAACACCGGGACGTGAAGATGATGAAGAAGCTTCATCTAACGTGGCTGGATCAAGCAATTCTTCAGAGCTTGCTCGTCAGTACTTGAAAGCACTTGGCGGTCATGACAACCTAAGTTCTATCGATGCCTGTATTACTCGTTTGCGCCTTTCTGTGAAAGATATGAGCGTTATCAATGAGAAAACTCTGAAAGATCTTGGAGCTATGGGAGTTGTGAAGCTAGGTACAAACAACCTACAAGTTATCCTTGGTCCACTAGCAGAGATTGTTGCTGGTGAGATGAAGAATGTATCTAAAGATGAAGACTTAAGTGGTGTTCAGTTACCAGCTTAACTGTTTAATAGTGGTGCGATTGTTTGTTATTGGTATTGCAAACAATTGATACTACAACATCGCAAAAGGCCTCCGCAGGAGGCCTTTTTTCGTTTAGGCCCTTTGAATCTGCTTTGCTTTCACGCCAACTCGATAAATATTGTCGTTTTAGAGCGAGTTCTTGTTGTCTAATTGCTTAGAATTGTGGATCATTAGGAACAATGTACTCTGTGAAACCATACTTGGATACAGGGTTCCGTTTTCTCTGACAATACTAATATTTTTGAGGTGCTATAGATGAGTGAAGCTGATGCTCGTCCATCAAACTTTATTCGCCAGATCATTGATAAAGATCTAGCGGATGGTAAACACACTAGCGTGCATACTCGATTCCCGCCGGAGCCAAATGGCTACCTGCATATCGGTCATGCTAAGTCTATCTGTTTGAACTTCGGTATTGCTCAGGACTACCAGGGTCAATGTAATCTGCGTTTCGACGATACAAACCCTGAAAAAGAAGACATCGAATACGTTGAGTCTATCAAGAAAGATGTAAACTGGTTGGGCTTTGAGTGGAGTGGTGAAGTATGTTACTCATCAAACTACTTCGATAAGCTTTACGAATATGCAATTGAATTGATTAACAAAGGCTTAGCGTACGTAGATGAGCTAAGTCCAGAGCAAATTCGTGAATACCGCGGCACACTAAAGGCGCCAGGTAAACCAAGTCCATACCGTGACCGTTCTGTTGAAGAGAACTTGGCGTTGTTTGAAAAAATGCGCGCTGGTGAATTTGAAGAAGGTAAAGCGTGTCTTCGTGCTAAAATCGACATGGGTTCTTCATTCATGGTCATGCGCGATCCAGTTTTATACCGTGTGCGTTTTGCTACGCACCACCAAACTGGTGATAAGTGGTGCATTTACCCAATGTACGACTTTACGCACTGTATTTCTGATGCATTAGAAGGCATTACGCACTCTATTTGTACGCTTGAATTCATGGATAACCGTCGTCTGTACGATTGGGTTCTAGACAACATCACGATCGAAAGCCGTCCACATCAATACGAGTTCAGTCGTTTAAACCTTGAATATACAGTGATGTCTAAGCGTAAGCTTAACCAGCTAGTTACTGAAAAACTGGTTAATGGTTGGGATGATCCACGTATGCCGACTGTCTCAGGTCTGCGTCGTCGTGGCTTCACACCTGCATCTATTCGTGAGTTTTGTAAGCGTATTGGTGTAACGAAGCAAGAAAATATGATCGAGTTTAGTTCATTAGAATCTTGTATTCGTGATGACCTAAACGAGAACGCTCCGCGTGCAATGGCTGTACTGGATCCTGTTAAAGTTGTTATCGAAAACTTTGAAGCAGGCGCAGTAGAAAACTTGACAGTTGCCAACCACCCAAATAAACCAGAAATGGGCGTGCGTGAAGTGCCATTCACGCGTGAATTGTGGATTGAGCGTGAAGACTTCCGTGAAGAAGCGAACAAAAAGTACAAGCGTTTAGTGCTAGGTAAAGAAGTTCGTTTACGTGGTGCTTACGTGATCAAAGCGGAGCGCGTTGAAAAAGATGCAGAAGGCAACATCACAACTATCTTCTGTTCTTATGATGCAGATACGCTAGGTAAAAACCCAGCAGATGGTCGTAAAGTGAAAGGCGTTATTCATTGGGTGTCAGCAGATAAAGCTCTTCCTGCGGAAATTCGTCTGTACGATCGTTTATTTACGGTGCCAAACCCAGGCGCAGCGGAAGATTTTGCTTCTACTATCAACCCTGAATCATTAGTTGTGATCAATGGCTTTGTCGAGCCTAGCCTAGCTTCTGCAGAAGCAGAAAAAGGTTACCAGTTTGAACGTATGGGTTACTTCTGTGCAGACTCGAAAGACTCTTCAGCAGATAATCTAGTATTCAACCGCACGGTTGGTTTACGTGATACCTGGGCAAAAATTGAGAATCAATAATCTCAATTAATGCTGAGAGTGATGAAAAATGCCAGCAAACGCTGGCATTTTTTATACCTAATCCCACAGAGTGCTATATAGATTTGCAAAACTGTGGATAAAAAAGATGGGTGTTTAGTAGCTTTTGTTCTGTAACCAAAGTACTGACGTCTAAGGTACTGACTTCTAGAAACAAAAAACGCCAGCATGTGCTGACGTTTACTTTTTAAATTAACAAACCCTTATTTTTTCGGTTTGTGTGCATCTGGATTGTCTTTACAACCACCATCGCTACACTTGCCGTACAAGTATAAGCTGTGGTTTGTTAGTGTGACATTGTACTTAGCTGCAATCTCTTTTTGACGTTCTTCAATAAGATCGTCAGAAAATTCAATTACCTCACCACAGTCTAGGCACACTAGGTGGTCGTGGTGATGTTGAGTCGATAATTCGAAGACTGACTTTCCACCTTCAAAGTGGTGACGAGTTACAATACCAGCATCGTCGAACTGGTTTAGAACTCGGTAAACAGTTGCTAGGCCAATTTCTTCACCTAGATCAATCAACTTTTTGTACAAATCTTCAGCACTGATGTGCTGGCAGTCTGGCTGCTGAAGTACTTCTAGAATTTTTAGCCTCGGAAGGGTTACTTTTAAACCCGCATCCTTCAGCGCCTGATTATTATCTGACATATACTTTCCCGTTGGATCATCTGCAGCGATTTAACAGAATTCAATCTTCCTACCATTATAGGATAAGCGTTCGGAACATTAAACCACGAACTTCAAAGGGTTAATAGAATCTTTTTGTAAATTAGAAACAGGTCTATTATATTACAGCTCTGACCAGTTACAATTATGTAACATTAAGCTTGGAGAGGGCATGGATAGCGATGAATAGGCGACTAGCGAAGATATACAAACCAGGAATTGTAAAGTTCGCACTCAATATTTGGCCTCCTTTTTGGGGGGCGGGTATTAAAATCTTACATATTTCTCAAGACTTCCGTACTGTAAAGGTACGTTTAAAGCTTCGCTGGTGGAATAAAAATGCCAATCGCACCCAATATGGCGGCAGTATTTTCTCTTTAACTGATCCTATTTACTCGTTGATGCTGATGGGGATTCTACGAGAGGAATATTATGTGTGGGATAAAGAGGCAAGCATTAACTTTATTAAGCCGGGGCAAAGTGATTTGTTTGCAGAATTTGAGGTCACTGAAGGGATGCTGGAAAACATTTACCAAATGACACGGAATGGAGAAAAGTGCTTTCCTGAGTTTATTACTCATGTAAAAGATAAACAGGGGAATGTGGTTTCAGAGGTTCAACGCAAGCTTTATGTAAGAAAGAAACCTCAGTATCGCGAAGAGGAAGTACTTACCGATGCTGTGTGACAATACATACAAAAAGACCTCCAAGTGGAGGTCTTTGCATCATTCAATTTGATTAGCCTTCTAGCTCAGCTAAACACATCTCTTCATAGATCTGTTTAACCCAGCTTTCAACACGCTCGTCAGTCAATTCTGGTTGGCGGTCTTCATCAATACATAGACCTACGAATTGGCTTTCGTCACCTTCAACAAGTGCTTTAGACGCTTCAAATTCGTAGCCTTCTGTCGAGGTATGGCCAAGAATTGTGCCGCCTTTAGATTCAACGATATCACGGACTGTGCCCATCGCGTCACAGAAGTATTCTGCGTAGTCTTCTTGGTCGCCACAGCCAAAGATAGCCACTAGCTTAGTAGAGAAGTCGATTTGCTCAAGTTCAGGGAAGAAGTCATCCCAATCACATTGTGCTTCGCCGTAGTACCAAGTTGGGATACCTAGAAGAAGAAGATCGAAGTTATCAATGTCTTCTTTGCTGCTTTTCGCGATGTCTTGAACGTGAACTAGATGTTTACCTAGTTGCTTTTGAATCATCTTTGCAACGGCTTCAGTATTACCTGTGTCGCTACCGAAGAAGATACCTACACTTGCCATAGAGTCTATACCTTTACATTGTTTGTTATTGGCGATGCTACTAAGGGTTTAACCTAACCCTGAGCCTTCCCAAGTTAGCTGAATTACACCTTTTGCAATAAAGCCAGCACAGCCTAGGAAAAGGACTAACCACACAATACGACGACCAAAAACAGGTACATTGCCTTGCTTTAGCACATCTTTTATCGCCATCCCGATGAAAAAAAAGATAGCAGCAAAAAGAAGATCGAGCCCAATAGACTCGAGCATATCCATATAGTCGTAAAGCATTTTAGCCCTTCATGCCGAAAAATCTTGGGCGCACTATACCACTGTTAAACGGTAAAGTTAATGCACTACAAGAAGGGTTATTTCAATAATCTAGTGTTGCTTTTCGAATTTGTTAACTCGAAATGTATTTTCGAATGACTCTCATTACTTCTGTCGGTTTCTCGGCGTGTAACCAGTGACCAGTGCCAGCGATAATGTGTGCTTTAGCATGGTTAAATTGTCGCTTCACTGCCGGCTGATGTTCTGGCATTAAGTAGTCAGAGTCGCCGCCTTTGATAAATAAAGTTGGGATATCTGTTGGTGTGATTTCTTGCCAGCCAATAATTTGGTCATAATTCTCAAAAAGACTCGGTACGTTAAACCGCCAATCCATCTTATCGCCATTTTTGTACAGTGATTTAGAGAGAAATTGTCTTACACCATCGAGTTCAATATGTTGAGCTAGGATATCCATGGCTTGCTGTCGATTTGCTGGTTTTTCATTAATAACAGCATGTAAGCCGTTAAAAACATTATCGTGACGGTTCGTAGTGTAGGCTACAGGCGCCATGTCGAGAACGACTAACTGCTTGACTACATTTGGAGCAATGCCCACAAGAGCCATCGCGACTTTTCCGCCCATGGAGTGACCAATAACAATAGATGGCTCAACGTTTAAGTGCTGAAGGAGCTGAGCCACATCTTTTGCCATATCGGTATAGTTATGGACTTCGGAGTGGAAAGAGAGGCCGTGATTTCTCAGATCAATACTGATCACCGTGTGATCTTTAATAAGATCGCGGGCGAGTAGACCCAGATTACTTAAACTACCAAACAATCCGTGAATCAAAACAACTGTTTGGCCTTGGCCTTCCTGCTTATAGTTGAGTAATGCTGACATTTTATCTTATTCGTGATGGGTTTAACGTGGAGTATCCGCGTGGATCTCGTTATAATCCCCCAGAGTTTAAACATTGAGAATGTGAAAAGCGAATGAAAACAATTGAGGTTGATGAGGATCTATACCGTTATATAGCTAGTCAAACTAAGCATATCGGTGAAAGCGCCTCGGATATTTTGCGACGCCTTTTAAACCTTGATGGTCAGTTGCAGGAAGCTAAAGCCGCGCCTGTAGTAGAGAAGCCACAAGGGATTGTAGTAAGTAAAGATGCGGGTAAAACGGAATCTGTTGATGTAGTGAAAGAAATGCGTTCGCTGCTTATTTCTGATGAGTTTGCCGGTCTAAAAAAAGCGATTGATCGCTTTATGTTGGTATTATCGACCTTACATAAATTGAATCCAGAAGGTTTCGCCCAGGCTACGAATGTAAAAGGACGCAAACGCGTGTACTTTGCAGATAATGAAGAAACCTTGCTAGCAAACGGTAATACGACCAAGCCAAAAGCCATTCCTGGCACACCGTTTTGGGTTATCACGAATAACAATACAAGTCGTAAAAGACAGATGGTTGAACAAGTGATGGCACACATGGGGTTCCAACCTGACTTAATAGAAAAAGTAACAGGTTCAATCTAAGAAACCTGATAGAAGCCTCATAATGCGTCGCAGTGAGCGGATATTATGAGGCTTTTTTAATTTTATTTGTATTGAAAGAAAGGATGTCAAACATGGCTATGCACCCTCGTGCTGGGCAAAAAGCGCAGCAGGAAGATCTTCACAATATCCCAGCACTCGTTGCTAACTACTTCTTACTTCAACCAGACGCGGCAAACGCAGAACACAAAGTTCAATTTGGTACTTCTGGCCACCGCGGTACTGCAGACAAGCACACTTTTAACGAAAACCACATTTTAGCGATCGCTCAAGCGGTAGCAGAAGTTCGTGCTGAGCAAGGCACAACTGGCCCGTTGTTTGTGGGTAAAGACACGCATGCGCTATCTGAGCCTGCTTTTTCAAGTGTGATTGAAGTATTGATTGCAAATGGTGTGAAAGTGATTGTCCAGCAAGACAACGGTTACACGCCAACACCGGGTATTTCACACGCGATTCTGACTTACAACATCAAACACGATGAAAAAGCAGACGGTATCGTTATTACCCCATCACATAACCCACCACAAGACGGCGGTATCAAATACAATCCGACACATGGTGGTCCTGCAGAAGCTGAGTTGACTCAAGCTATCGAAGATCGTGCGAACGAATTGATTGCTGAAGGTTTACAAGGTGTTAAACGCCTACCACTAGCAGAAGCAAAAGCATCGGATCTGTTTGTAGAGATGGACTTGGTGAAGCCATACATTGATGACCTGGTGAACGTTATCGATATGGAAGCAATCCAAAAAGCGAACCTGAAGATTGGTGTAGATCCATTGGGTGGCAGCGGTATCGATTACTGGCGTCAAATTGGTCAGGCATACAACCTAGACCTAACGCTAGTAAGTGAATCGATCGATCCTTCTTTCCAATTCATGTCGCTAGATAAAGATGGCGTTGTGCGTATGGACTGTTCTTCTCCTTACGCAATGGCGGGTCTATTGGCACTGAAAGACGAATACGATTTAGCATTTGGTAACGATCCTGACTACGACCGTCACGGTATCGTTACGCCAAAAGGTTTGATGAACCCGAACCACTTCTTAGCCGTTTGTATTGACTACTTGTACCGTCATCGTGACGCGTGGGGTAAAGACGTCGCTGTTGGTAAAACACTAGTTTCAAGTGCGCTGATTGACCGTGTTGTTGCGGATCTAGGTCGTGAGCTATGTGAAGTGCCTGTTGGTTTCAAATGGTTTGTAGACGGTCTGTACACTGGTAAGTTTGGTTTCGGCGGCGAAGAAAGTGCTGGTGCGTCTTTCCTTCGTAAAGATGGCACGCCTTGGTCAACAGACAAAGATGGTATCTTGCTATGCCTTCTAGCAGCAGAGATCACTGCGGTAACGGGTAAGAACCCTCAAGATTACTATGAAGAGCTAGCGGCGAAGCACGGTGAGTCGAAGTACAACCGTATTCAAGCTGTAGCAAATGGCCCACAAAAAGACGTATTGAAGAAGTTGTCACCAGAAATGGTTGCGGCTGAAACTCTAGCAGGTGATGCGATCACTGCTCGTCTAACGCATGCACCAGGCAATGGTGCTGCGATTGGTGGCCTTAAAGTAACGACAGCTAACGGTTGGTTCGCTGCTCGTCCATCAGGCACAGAGGACATCTACAAGATTTACTGTGAAAGCTTCAAAGGTGAAGAACATCTGAAACAAATCGAAGCTGAAGCACAAGAAATAGTTAATCAAGTATTTGCAGCCGCTGGTTTGTAAAACACCCAATGGTCAATGTATCTAGCAAAGGGTTGATGTGAAAACATCAACCCTTTCATGTTTAAGTGCCCCGAACCGCTTTATCTCCGGGCCATGAATCTGGTACTACAAACCAGAATTGACCGTCTTCCGTTTGTGCGTGTATGAATCGATCTAAAGGCTTTTCAATAGGTTGAGAGAAATCGTCTGTACCGATCGCCCAGCATGGTTTATGTAAATGATAAAGGGGTTTACCAATTAAATCCCATTGACTTTGATAGCACCAGTAACCACTAATCTGACTTGGATTTAATTCATAACCCAAGCACTCCTTAGGGGGTGGCTCTGGAATAAACGGATTAATATAGAGTCGTCCTTGCATCATTAGGCGCTCTTGTGGGGCGTCGTTTAACGGAATTATTTTTTGAAATTCCGGGCGATCGCTCATTTTCAATTGATGAGTAAGCATTCTATTCAGTTTTGTATGCAGCTGGTCGTGAGCATTCGGACCATACCAAACGCCGTTATAAAGAAGATAAAACTTAATCGCCACTTCCCAGTGTTCTATTTGATTTGATTCTGTATTCCGCAACACCAAATCTATAGCACCAATGGTCTTACCTTCGATGTCGTTTAACTGAACCTCTTCCGCGATAACCTGATATCGTTCTGAACTAGAGAGAACTGCAGTGCATAAGTGCTGATATAAAAAGCCCAATCTTGGATTACCATTGTATTGCTCAGTGTTCTTTAAAGGCGTTACCGTAAGATCCTCTAAGGTTGCAAACGGAGGGCGTAACTTGAAAAGAGGAGGTGAAGTGGCGATCCATTGGTAAAAGCGTTGCAGTTGGTTCATCCGTATCCCTAAATGTATGGTGAGGCGACAAGCTTTGTTATTGTAACTAAATTTGCTTTTGAGGGTAGGGTGGCTAGCATCGATATTAGGGTTCGAGATACACTTTAAATACCTAAATGATATCAAGGTGCCAGATGTCAAAACGTTGTTGTATCAACTAGGTTGCACACTCTCGGTCTGATTTCATCGAGAGGTTATTTAGGTTTACATGCGCTAGAAATTGGAAGTAATAATGAATAACTTAAAGCTAGAACAGATTCTTAATGACAAACTGTCACCGCAGTTAATTAAAGATTACGCACCAAACGGGTTACAGGTAGAAGGGACGCCAGCCGTAAAGCGTATTATCACTGGCGTAACCGCCTCTCAAGCCTTAATCGATAAAGCGATTGAGCTTAATGCAGACGCATTGCTTGTTCATCATGGCTATTTTTGGAAAGGTGAGCCTGAGCCAATTCGTGGCATGAAAGGTAAACGAATTCGTAGCCTGATCAAAAATGATATCAACTTATATGGTTATCACCTTCCTCTAGATATTCATCCAGAGCTAGGCAACAACGCTGAATTAGCTCGCTTACTTGAAATCGAAGTAGAAGGTGGGCTTGAAGGGCACCCTCAGTCAGTTGTTATGTTTGGGCGCTTGAAAAAGCCGATGTCTGGTGTTGAATTTGCGAGTAAGATCAACCAAGTTCTTGAAAGAGAGCCTCTGCATATCGCTCCAGAGAATACTGATAAGATGATTGAGACAGTCGGCTGGTGTACTGGTGGAGGGCAGGATTTCATTGAACTTGCTGTACAGCACGGGCTGGATGCATTTATCTCTGGAGAAATTTCAGAGCGCACCACTTATACTGCTCGTGAAATGGACATTCATTACTTTGCTGCAGGTCATCATGCTACTGAGCGTTATGGTGTTCAGGCCTTAGGCAAATGGCTAGCGGATGAATATGGCCTACATGTGGAGTTTATCGATATTGATAATCCGGTTTAGCGTTCTCCATTAATAACGTTAAACGCAAAAAAGAAAAAAGGGTTGAGACGAAAATCTCAACCCTTTTGTTTGTCTATCTTCGTACTAAAAGATCATTCACGTTCGTGAAGTGGAGAAAACTCACGTTGTGTTTCGCCAGTGTATAGCTGACGAGGACGACCGATGCGGTTCAGTGGATCGCTGTGCATTTCGTTCCAGTGAGCAATCCAGCCGATGGTACGAGAAATCGCGAAGATAACCGTAAACATAGAAACTGGAATACCAATCGCTTTAAGAATGATACCTGAGTAGAAGTCTACGTTCGGGTACAGCTTCTTAGACACGAAGTACTCATCAGAAAGTGCAATGCGCTCAAGTTCCATTGCAACGTCTAGCAGAGGGTCTTGAATGTTTAGCTCTTTGAGAACTTCATGACACGTTTCGCGCATTACTGTCGCACGTGGGTCGTAGTTCTTGTAAACGCGGTGACCAAAGCCCATTAAGCGGAATGGGTCATCTTTGTCTTTCGCGCGGTCTACATATTCAGGGATGTTATCGACGCTGCCAATCTCTTCTAGCATTCTCAAGCAGGCTTCGTTTGCGCCACCGTGAGCAGGCCCCCAAAGGGATGCAATACCAGCGGCAATACATGCAAATGGGTTCGCACCAGAAGAGCCAGCTAGGCGAACAGTTGATGTCGACGCATTCTGTTCGTGATCCGCGTGTAGAGTGAAAATCTTATCCATCGCACGGGCAACCACAGGATTTACTTCATACTCTTCGCAAGGGTTTGCGAACATCATATGCAAGAAGTTCTCTGCGTAGCTAAGGTCGTTACGAGGGTAAATAAATGGCTGACCGATAGAGTATTTGTAACACATCGCCGCCAGTGTTGGCATTTTTGACAGCAGACGGTACGCTGCAATTTCGCGGTGTTCGTCGTTGTTAATGTCAAGAGAGTCGTGATAGAAGGCTGCAAGTGCTCCAACTACACCACACATTACCGCCATTGGATGAGCATCGCGTCGGAAGCCATGGAAAAAGCTTGCGATTTGCTCGTGTACCATTGTGTGACGAGTAACGGTCGTTTTGAATTGCTCGTATTGTTCTCGGGTAGGGGCTTCACCATAAAGAAGGATGTAACATACTTCTAAGTAATCTGCGTTATTGGCTAATTGATCAATCGGGAAACCGCGGTGCAAAAGAATACCTTTGCCGCCATCGATGTACGTGATTGATGATTCACAAGATGCAGTGGCAAGAAAACCTGGGTCAAAAGTAAAGTAACCATTGGCTCCCAGCTTACGAACGTCAATTACAGGTGTACCTAGCGTACCGTCCATAATTGGCAGTTCGATTGGCGCTTGACCTTCAACATGAAGGGTCGCTTTCTTATCCGCCATAACAATCTCCTTTGTTTATTATTTAATCCGTCCAGGATGTTTATGTGCCATTTTTGTACTGTTGTTAAAGCTTAAAGTCAATTTTTCTCCATCTTTGTGTGCACTTGTTATGATTTTTCTCATGAAAATCGTTAAAAATCTGTTCTATGTAGCATAATTTGTTACACCAATTGTATTAGAATGTTGCTCGCCGTATATTGGCAAAGAAAATTTTAGTTAAATCCTTATAAATTCGGGGCTAGAAACAAAGAGTGAGGTTTGTTGCTGGATTCCGTTTGTTAACAACTTGTTTACAATTATCTGAGTGGTTACTCGCGATATTTGTTAAATAGATGTTAACTTTTGTACGTTTGGAAGCTGAAATTGGTTATAACAATAAATGCTCAATGGAGCTGAGTGAGCAAGCCCGTGAAAGAAAGAAAGTCAAGACCTGTTAATTTAGATTTACAGACCATCCACTTTCCTATCACAGCAATCGCATCCATCCTACACCGTGTGTCTGGGGTAATTACGTTTGTTGCGGTGGGTATATTACTGTGGTTACTATCCATTTCTCTGTCATCCCCAATGGGTTTTATGGAAGCCGCTGACATCGTCGATAGCTTCTTCGTAAAATTCATCCTGTGGGGAATTCTTACTGCACTTGCCTACCACATCGCAGGTGGTATCCGTCACTTATTGATGGATCTAGGTCACTTTGAAGAACTAGATTCAGGCACGATGAGCGCTAAAGTCGCGTTTGGTGCAACAGCAGTATTATCATTATTGGCGGGGATCTTGGTATGGTAAAACACGTATCTTCATTTGGTCGTAATGGTGTACACGATTTCCTACTAATTCGTGCAACTGCAATCATTATGACGCTATACACGATTTATCTGATTAGCTTCTGTGCATTTTCAGATATCTCTTACGCATCTTGGACCCAATTCTTTGGTGGTACCTTCACTAAAGTATTCACCATGTTGGCACTTGTCTCGATCCTGATTCACGCTTGGGTTGGTTTGTGGCAAGTATTAACTGATTACATTAAGTGCGCGAAACTACGTGGCGCACTACAACTTGGTGTTATTGCCGTGCTATTCGGCTATGTCTTCTCTGGTCTATTTATTCTGTGGGGTGCGTAAGTGTCTATTCCAGTTCGTGAGTTTGATGCCGTAGTAATCGGCGCTGGTGGTGCAGGTATGCGCGCTGCACTACAAATTTCAGAGCAAGGCCTATCATGTGCTTTGTTGTCAAAAGTATTTCCAACACGTTCTCATACTGTGTCTGCACAGGGCGGCATTACCGTTGCTCTGGGTAACTCGCACAAAGACGATTGGCAATGGCACATGTACGATACCGTTAAAGGTTCCGACTACATCGGTGACCAGAACGCGATTGAATACATGTGTAAAAATGGTCCTGAGTCAGTTATCGAGCTTGAAAAAATGGGTCTTCCATTCTCTCGTTTTGATAACGGTACCATATACCAACGTCCATTCGGTGGCCAATCTAAAGAGTTTGGTGGTGAGCAGGCTGCTCGTACAGCCGCTGCTGCAGACCGTACTGGTCACGCACTTCTTCACACGCTTTACCAGCAAAACGTAAAACACAAAACAACCATCTTCTCGGAGTGGTACGCTTTGGATCTTGTGAAAAACCAAGACGGCGCAATCATGGGTTGTACTGCGATTTGTATGGAAACGGGTGAAATCTGTTACTTCAAATCGAAAGCAACCATTCTAGCTACAGGTGGTGCAGGTCGTATTTACGCATCGACCACTAACGCGCACATCAACACGGGTGATGGCGTTGGTATGGCACTTCGCGCAGGCGTTCCAATGCAAGACATGGAAATGTGGCAGTTCCACCCAACAGGTATTGCTGGCGCGGGTGTTCTAGTGACGGAAGGTTGTCGTGGTGAAGGTGGTTACCTTCTAAATAAAGATGGTGAACGCTTCATGGAGCGCTACGCACCAAACGCGAAAGACCTTGCTGGTCGTGACGTGGTTGCTCGTTCAATGATGATTGAAATTCGTGAAGGCCGCGGCTGTGATGGTCCTTGGGGTCCACATATCAAGTTGAAACTTGATCACCTTGGTAAAGAAGTACTTGAATCACGTCTACCAGGTATCTGTGAACTGTCTCGTACATTTGCACACGTTGACCCAGTGAAAGAGCCAATTCCAGTAATTCCAACTTGTCACTACATGATGGGTGGTGTACCTACTCAAGTCTCTGGCCAAGCAATTAAGCAGAAGGCCGACGGTAGCGAGATGGAAGTACAAGGCCTTTACGCATGTGGTGAGATTGCTTCTGTATCGGTACACGGTGCTAACCGTCTGGGCGGCAACTCATTACTAGACTTGGTCGTATTTGGTCGTGCTACTGGCTTGCACCTTGGCGAAACGCTAGCAGCGCAAGCAGAAGCTCGTCCTGCAACAGAATCTGATATTGAAGCGTCTCTAGCGCGTACTATGCGTTGGGAAAACAGCACTGGTGGTGAAGATCCAGTTCAGATTCGTAAAGACCTACAAGCATGCATGCAAAACAGCTTCTCGGTATTCCGTGAAGGCGATGCGATGGCAACCGGTCTAGAAGAGTTGAAAGTGATTCGCGAACGTTTGAAAGATGCGCATCTAGCGGACAAGTCTTCAGAGTTCAACACGCAGCGTATTGAGTGTCTAGAACTTGATAACCTGATGGAAACCGCGTTTTCAACTGCCGTTGCAGCAAACTACCGTACAGAGAGTCGTGGCGCACATGCTCGTTTCGATTTCCCTGAGCGTGATGATGAGAACTGGCTATGCCACTCTATCTACAATCCGGAAACAGAAGCGATGACTAAGCGTGATGTGAACATGACGCCAACGCATCGTGAAGCTTTCCCGCCGAAAGTACGTACATACTAAAGGGAGGATACGACTATGAAATTAAACTTCTCTTTATACCGTTACAATCCGGATGTGGATACCAAGCCTTACATGAAAGAGTATACCCTTGAGGTAGACGAAGGCTCAGACATGATGGTGCTTGATGCATTGATTCTGCTAAAAGAGCAAGATCCAAGCATCGCGTTCCGTCGCTCATGCCGTGAAGGGGTATGTGGTTCTGATGGTTTGAATATGAATGGTAAAAACGGCCTAGCGTGTATCACACCGTTATCTGCTCTACAAGGCGATAAGATAGTTATTCGTCCACTACCAGGGTTACCTGTCGTGCGCGATCTTATCGTTGACATGACGCAGTTCTATGATAACTATGCGAAAGTTAAACCATTCTTGATTGATGATGGTGCATTACCACCATCACGTGAGAACCTACAATCGCCTGATGATCGTGCGCATTTAGATGGATTGTACGAATGTATCATGTGTGCATGTTGTACAACGTCTTGCCCATCATTCTGGTGGAACCCTGATAAATTCATCGGCCCAGCTGGTCTTCTCGCAGCGTACCGTTGGCTAATTGATAGCCGCGATACGGCAACAGATGAACGTTTGTCTGATCTTGATGATGCATTTAGCGTTTTTCGTTGCCATGGCATCATGAATTGTGTAAGTGTTTGTCCTAAGGGATTAAATCCGACGAAAGCCATCGGTCACATTAAGTCGATGTTGGTTAATCGTTCGGTTTAATTTACTCGCTCTTAGGAATGTCGCAGTGTTGCGGATCACCCGATATGACCGCTTCACTGCTTCAGTAATATTCGAGTAAAGAATACAAAAATTGCCGACCGTATTTTTAGTCGGCTCTTATAGCTCGGCAAAGACCGAAGCAAACGTGAAAACTACTGGTTAAGGGAAAATATGCACAACGGCGTGATGAAGGCATGGCTCGAGTCTTCACACTTGGCTGGCGCCAATGCAACGTATGTAGAGGACCTCTACGAACTGTATCTAAGTGATCCCGATCTGGTAAGTGAGGAGTGGAAACGTGTTTTTGAAGGCTTGCCTAAGCCATCAGAAGAAGTGGCAGAACAACCACATTCACGTGTCCGTGACTACTTCCGACGACTCGCTAGAGAAACAAAGCATTACAATGTCCAAGTTAGTGACCCAGATGTCGATGCAAAACAAGTAAAAGTTCTACAGCTAATCAACGCATACCGTTTCCGCGGGCATGAAGCTGCAGAATTAGACCCACTAGGTCTATGGCAACGCCCAACAGTGGCGGAGTTAGACCCTGCTTTTCATAATCTTACCGAAGATGACTTCGAAGAAACTTTCAACGTAGGTTCTTTTGCTGTTGGGCAAGAAACCATGAAGTTGAAAGATATCTATGAAGCCCTCAACAAAACTTATTGCGGTTCCATCGGTGCTGAATACATGCACATGACTGACACAGAGCAAAAGCGTTGGATTCAGCAACGCCTTGAGTCTGTCGTAGGCCAGCCATCATTCAACAAAGATGAGAAGCGCACATTCCTAGAAGAGCTAACAGCCGCTGAAGGTTTGGAGCGTTACCTCGGGGCGAAATTCCCAGGTGCAAAACGTTTCTCTTTAGAAGGTGGTGATGCGCTGATTCCGATGACGAAAGAGTTGATCCGTCATGCGGGTACAAGTGGAATGCGTGAAGTGGTTATCGGTATGGCTCACCGCGGTCGTTTGAACATGCTGGTGAACGTACTTGGTAAGAAACCTCAAGACCTGTTTGATGAGTTCGCCGGTAAACACGACGAAACTTGGGGTACGGGTGATGTGAAATATCACCAAGGTTTCTCTGCTGATTTTGCGACTCCTGGCGGTGATGTTCACTTAGCACTTGCATTTAACCCGTCGCACCTAGAAATCGTAAACCCAGTAGTCATGGGCTCAGTTCGAGCACGTCAAGATCGCTTGGGTGATAATCAAGGTAGCAAAGTGCTTCCTATCACCATCCACGGTGATTCTGCAATCGCTGGTCAGGGTGTGGTTGCCGAAACGTTCAACATGTCTCTTGCTCGTGGGTTCCAAGTTGGTGGTACGGTACGTATCGTCATCAACAACCAAGTAGGCTTTACGACGTCTAATCCTCGTGACACGCGTTCTACGATGTACTGTACCGATATCGCGAAGATGGTGCAGGCGCCAATTTTCCATGTAAATGCAGATGACCCAGAAGCAGTTGCTTTTGTTACTCGCATTGCATTGGATTACCGTAACGAGTTCAAGCGCGATGTCGTGATCGATCTTGTATGTTACCGTCGCCACGGCCACAATGAGGCGGATGAGCCAAATGCGACTCAGCCTTTGATGTACCAGAAAATCAAAAAGCATCCTACACCACGCAAATTGTATGCAGATGTTCTGATCGATAAAAATGAATCAGATATCGAGACAGCGACTCAGTTAGTCAATGAGTATCGCGATGCATTAGATCGCGGTGAAGTGGTTGTTAAAGAATGGCGTCCAATGGCGTTGCACTCTGTAGACTGGTCCCCTTACTTAGGGCACGAATGGGATATGGAGTGGGATTCAAAATACGACAAGACACGCCTTATTGAGCTAGGCAATCGTCTGTGTCAGTACCCAGAAAGCCATAAACTGCAAAGCCGTGTTAATAAGCTATACAACGATCGTCTAGCAATGATGACCGGTGAAAAAGCCATTGACTGGGGTATGGCTGAAACATTGGCGTATGCTACATTGGTTGACGATGGCAAGCGTATTCGTCTTTCTGGTCAGGACTCGGGTCGTGGTACTTTCTTCCACCGTCACTCGGTTCTTCATAACCAAACCGATGCAAGCACTTACATTCCATTAGCGAATATTCATGACAACCAAGGGCCATTCCAAGTCTTTGACTCAGTATTGTCAGAAGAAGCTGTGTTGGCGTTTGAATACGGTTACGCAACAGCCGAACCAGGTGGTTTAACTATCTGGGAAGCACAGTTTGGTGATTTTGCCAACGGTGCACAAGTTGTTATCGACCAGTTTATCTCGTCAGGCGAGCAAAAGTGGGCGCGTTTGTGCGGTCTTACTATGCTTCTACCTCATGGTTATGAAGGTCAAGGCCCTGAGCACTCATCTGCACGTTTAGAGCGTTACCTTCAGCTTTGTGCTGAGCAAAATATGCAGGTTGTGGTTCCTTCAACACCGGCTCAGGTGTACCACATGATTCGTCGTCAGGTTGTACGCCCAATGCGTCGACCTCTCATTGTTATGTCGCCGAAATCTTTGCTGCGCCACCCTCTATGTACTTCAACGATTGAAGACTTGGCGGATGGTACATTCCAATCTGCAATTCCAGAAGTAGATGATTTAGAACCAAGCAAAGTGAAACGTGTCGTGTTCTGTGCTGGTAAGGTTTACTTTGACCTACTAGAGCAGCGCCGTAACAACGAGCAAGACGATGTTGCTATCGTGCGTATTGAACAGCTTTACCCATTCCCAATGGAAGAAGTACAAGCAGCAATTGCTCAATACACTAACGTTGAAGACTTCGTGTGGTGTCAGGAAGAACCTCAGAACCAAGGTGCTTGGTACTGTAGCCAACATAACTTCCGTGCCGCTATTCCTGCAGGTGCAAATCTTAAATACGCAGGTCGCCCAGCTTCTGCTTCGCCAGCAGTTGGCTACATGTCGGTGCACTTGAAACAACAAAAAGCGTTGGTTGAAGACGCTCTGAACGTGAACTCAAAAACTTCGAATTAAGAATTAGAAGTTAAAGGAAGAAACAGATATGACAATTGAAATTCTGGTTCCAGATTTACCTGAATCAGTTGCTGACGCAACCGTAGCGACATGGCACAAACAACCAGGCGACGCAGTAGAGCGTGACGAGGTTTTGGTTGACATCGAAACAGACAAAGTTGTGCTAGAGGTTCCAGCTCCGGAAGCTGGCGTTTTAGAAGCTATTGTTGAAGCAGAAGGTGCGACAGTACTTTCTAAACAAATCATTGCTAAATTGAAGCCAGGCGCAGTTGCAGGTGAACCAACTGCAGACAAAACAGAAGGTACTGAAGCATCTCCTGATAAGCGTCACAAAGCTGCGCTTAGCGAAGAAAGTAATGACGCATTAAGCCCAGCAGTGCGCCGTTTGTTGGCTGAACATGGCTTAGAAGCAAGCCAAGTGAAAGGCACTGGTGTTGGTGGTCGTATTACGCGTGAAGATATTGAAGCGCATCTTGCGAACGCTAAATCTGCGTCAAAAGAAGACTCGCCAGCAGTGGTTGACGTGCCGGCAGCGGCTCGCAGTCAGAAGCGTGTTCCAATGACTCGCCTTCGTAAGACAGTCGCTAACCGTCTGCTAGAAGCGAAGAACAACACGGCAATGCTAACGACGTTTAACGAAGTGAACATGAAACCAATCATGGACCTTCGTAAGCAGTACAAAGATCAGTTCGAAGAGCGTCACGGTATTCGTTTGGGCTTCATGTCTTTCTACGTGAAAGCAGTAACAGAAGCGCTTAAGCGTTACCCAGAAGTAAATGCTTCGATTGATGGCGATGACATTGTTTACCACAACTACTTCGACATTAGCATGGCGGTATCAACTCCACGTGGTCTAGTTACACCTGTCCTAAAAGACTGTGACAAGCTTGGTTTCGCTGATGTTGAAAAAGGCATCAAAGAGCTGGCTATTAAAGGTCGTGATGGCAAGCTAACGGTAGACGAGCTAATGGGCGGTAACTTCACTATCACAAACGGTGGTGTGTTCGGTTCACTAATGTCTACACCAATCATCAACCCACCTCAATCAGCGATTCTTGGTATGCATAAGATCCAAGAGCGTCCGATGGCAGTGGATGGCAAAGTTGAAATCTTGCCGATGATGTACCTAGCGTTATCTTACGATCACCGCCTAATTGATGGTCGTGAATCAGTTGGCTTCCTAGTAACGATTAAAGAGTTACTAGAGGACCCAGCACGTCTCCTATTAGACGTTTAATATCGCTAAAACGTCTAGTTATCGTAGGTAGCTAGACGTTAAAAATTTCAATGGCTAGACTAGCTCAACGTTTGGCCTTCATTTGAATCCTTCAGTATGAGAACTCATGATGAAGGATTGATTTGAGAAGACCCTACAGACGTACAAGCAGCCAAGACTGCAGCGTTATGGAAATAATAAATCCCTTAAGGGAAAAACAAACGGAATATCGAAATGAATTTGCATGAATACCAAGCCAAACAGCTGTTTGCAGAATTCGGTTTGCCTGTGCCAGAAGGCTACGCGTGTGATACACCACAAGAAGCTTTTGAAGCCGCAGGCCGTATTAGTACAGCCAAGAAAGTAGTTAAATGTCAGGTTCACGCTGGTGGCCGTGGTAAAGCGGGTGGCGTAGAGCTACACGATACAAAAGAAGGCGTTAAAGAGTTTGCACAGAAGTGGTTAGGTAAAAACCTAGTGACTTACCAAACTGACGCTAACGGTCAGCCAGTAACAAAAATCCTTGTTGAAGAAGCTTCAAA
The DNA here is from genome assembly GCF_030248595.1 of Vibrio sp. D417a. Classification (NCBI taxonomy): domain Bacteria; kingdom Pseudomonadati; phylum Pseudomonadota; class Gammaproteobacteria; order Vibrionales; family Vibrionaceae; genus Vibrio; species Vibrio sp. D417a. Next base: position 71,754 of record NZ_JAHGAM010000009.1, read on the forward strand.
TATTGCGAACGAACTATACCTAGGTGCGGTAGTTGACCGTGCTAGCCGTAAGATCGTTTTCATGGCTTCTACCGAAGGTGGTGTGGAAATTGAAAAAGTTGCGGAAGAAACGCCGGAACTCATCCACAAAGCAGCAATTGACCCACTAGTAGGTCCACAAGCTTACCAAGGTCGTGAGCTAGCGTTCAAACTTGGTCTTGAAGGCGACCAAATCAAACAATTCGTTAAGATCTTTATGGGTCTTGGCACTATGTTTTCTCAGTACGATCTTGCTCTGCTAGAGATCAACCCACTTGTGATTACTGGTGAAGGCAACTTGCTATGTCTTGACGGTAAGATCAACATCGACTCAAACGCACTGTATCGTCAGCCTAAGCTTCGTGAAATGCACGATCCTTCACAAGAAGATGAGCGTGAAGCACACGCAGCTCAGTGGGAGCTGAACTACGTAGCACTAGACGGTAACGTTGGCTGTATGGTTAACGGTGCAGGCCTAGCAATGGGTACGATGGATATCGTAAACCTACACGGCGGCAAACCAGCTAACTTCTTAGATGTAGGTGGCGGCGCGACGAAAGAGCGTGTTGCTGAAGCATTCAAGATCATCCTATCTGATGACAATGTGAAAGCGGTACTTGTTAACATCTTCGGTGGTATTGTACGTTGTGACATGATCGCAGAAGGTATTATCGGCGCGGTTAAAGAGGTAGGCGTAAGCGTACCTGTTGTTGTTCGTCTTGAAGGCACTAACGCTGACCTAGGTCGCGAAGTTCTTGCTAATTCTGATGTTGATATCATTGCTGCTGAGTCGCTAACTGATGCTGCTCAGAAAGTTGTTGCTGCTGCGGAGGCTAAATAATGTCTGTATTAATTAACAAAGACACTAAAGTAATCTGTCAGGGGTTCACTGGTGGTCAAGGTACTTTCCACTCAGAGCAAGCTATCGCATACGGTACGCAAATGGTTGGCGGTGTGTCTCCAGGTAAAGGTGGCCAAACTCACCTAGGTCTTCCTGTATTCAACACAGTTCGTGAAGCAGTAGAAGCGACTGGCGCAACAGCGACAGTCATCTACGTACCAGCACCTTTCTGTAAAGATGCAATCCTAGAAGCGATTGACGCGGGTATCGAGCTAATCGTAACGATTACTGAAGGTATCCCTACTACAGATATGATCGACGTAAAAGTGAAGCTAGAAGAAACTGGCGTTCGCATGATTGGTCCTAACTGTCCGGGCGTTATCACTCCTGATGAGTGTAAGATCGGTATCATGCCTGGTCACATCCACAAGAAAGGCAAAGTAGGTATTGTATCTCGTAGCGGTACTCTAACTTACGAAGCAGTTAAACAAACCACTGACGAAGGTTTCGGCCAGTCTACTTGTGTTGGTATCGGTGGTGACCCAATCCCGGGTTCAAACTTCATTGATATCCTAAAACTGTTCCAAGAAGACCCTGAGACAGAAGCGATCGTTATGATCGGTGAGATCGGTGGTACTGCAGAAGAAGAAGCAGCAGCATACATTAAAGAAAATGTAACGAAGCCAGTGGTTTCTTACATTGCTGGTGTAACTGCGCCTCCTGGTAAGCGTATGGGCCATGCTGGTGCGATTATCTCTGGTGGTAAAGGTACTGCTGAAGACAAATTTGCTGCACTAGAAGCGGCTGGCGTTAAAACTGTGAAATCTCTAGCAGAGATTGGCCAAGGTCTACGTGAAGTGACGGGTTGGTAATCGACCACACTACTTAATAAGTATTAAAAAGCCTGCGATTTCGCAGGCTTTTCTTTTTCCGTTTCCGTGGATTTATGTTTGTTGTTAGCAAGGTCTTTCGCGTTTAATGCTCAATGCGATTATGCTTTGCTTTTAATCAGCTGGCTCAGCATAAATAAGGATGTTGCGCTGATCACTACGGAAGGGCCGGCCGGTGTATCGAAGTGCCATGATAGGCTAAGCCCCATCAGTACTGCCACTGAGCCAATAATGGATGCGAACAATGCCATTTGCTCTGGTGATGAAGAGACTTTACGTGCTGTTGCTGCTGGGATAATTAGGAGCGAAGTCATGATCAACGCGCCAACGAACTTCATACCTACTGCGATTACTACACCCACCATTAGCATTAACACCAATCTAACTAAGTCTGTATTCACGCCCTCAACAGCGGCAAGTTCTTCACTAACAGTACTAGAAAGCAGTGGGCGCCAGAAGACGTACAAACACGCACTTACCGCAACAACACCTGCGTAAATAAACATCAGATCTTGTGGAGAGACGGCAAGTAAGTCCCCAAATAGGTAGCTCATTAAATCGACGCGCACGTTTTCCAAAAAGCTAACCGATACTAAACCGATAGAGAGTGCACTGTGTGCCAAGATACCTAACAACGTGTCTGTAGCCACAAGTTGTTGCTTTTGCAGAGTGACAAGCAAAACGGCCAGAGCTAAACAGCAGACGAGTAGGGCAAGGTAGAGATTTACATTGAGCAAAAAACCCAGCGCTAGGCCCATTAATGATGCATGAGCTAGGGTATCTCCGAAGTAAGCCATTTTACGCCAAACGACAAATGACCCAAGCGGACCGGCAATGATCGCGATACCAATACCAGCAAGAATAGAAGGTAGGAGAAACTCAATCATGATGGTGATGTCCGTGTTTATGGTGGGAGCATGATATCGCATCACCGCTTACTGGCGTTCCGGATAAATCGTGATGATGATGCTCATGGTCGTGATGATAAAACGCGAGAGACTCTCTCGCAGCATTGCCAAATAGTGCGATGTAAGAAGGGTGCTGAGTAATAGTGGCAGGTGAACCTGAGCAGCAAACATGGTGATGCAGACAAATAACATCGTCCGTTTTCGCCATCACTAAATGTAAGTCATGCGACACCATAAATACGCCACAATCAAAGCGGTGACGAATGCTCTCAATTAAGTCATAGAGATCGATTTGACCTTGGATATCCACACCCTGAGCTGGTTCGTCTAATACCAACAGCTGAGGACGCTGAAGCAGAGCGCGCGCCAGTAACACTCGTTGGTTTTCACCACCGGATAAGCGATGCATATTACTATTAAGTAAATGTTCAGCGCCAACAAGCCTTAATGCATCAATGCACTCCTGCTTACTGTATTTTCCTGCTAAATTTAGGAAGCGGGTTACATTCAATGGAAGGGAGTCATTGAGCTTCAACTTTTGAGGAACGTAACCAATTTTCAGTTTTCTTTGTCGGTTCAACTTGCCGCTAGTTGGCTTTTGAAGACCTAAGATAACTTTGACTAACGTTGATTTTCCCGCTCCATTGGGACCAATTAGGGTAGTTATTTTGCCCTTTTCTAATTCCATACTAATGTTATCGAGAACTCTGCGGCCATCGAACTCGACGCATAACTGCTCAAGATGGACTAAGGAAGACATGAATGAAACTCATTTGCAAATCAATAATGTTATAATGTAACATTATCTCACTTTCCACGCCATATCCCAAGTAAAACTATGAAAAGAGCATTAATTCTTGCTGCCTCAGCAATGTTAACACTTCCAGCACAGGCAGTAACGGTACTGACGAGTATCAAACCTATTCAGTTGTTAGTAACAGAGCTTACTCAAGGAGTAACTTCACCAGACGTGCTATTGCAGTCTAACACATCACCCCATGACTATGCTTTGCGTCCATCGGATGTTAAAAAGGTCGCTTCGGCTGATTTGGTTATTTGGTACGGACATGATCTTGAACCGTTTCTAGAGAAAGTTGTTTCGGATAGATCGAATACTTTGACTATTAGTCAAATTCCAAATCTAGAATTGCGTGAATTTGATAGTGAGCACAACCATGACCATGATGGGCACGATCATGGCTCACATGATCCGCACTTTTGGCTAGGTGTAAGCCAAGCACAACAAGTGGCCAAGGCTGTTGTGAATCAACTTGTATCACTTGATCCGGAAAATGCAGCTCAATATCAAGCGAACCTCAAAAAGTTTGAACTCGAGCTAAAAGACACTGACCAACAGATAAAGCAGAAGCTGGCACCAGTAAAAAACAAAGGTTACTTTGTATTCCATGATGCTTACGGTTATTTCGAAGATCGTTATGAACTAAATCAAATGGGGCATTTTACTGTGAGCCCAGAACGAAAGCCAGGAGCGAAGACCTTAATTCAAATTCGTCAAAAGCTAAGTGGTGGAGATGTGGCTTGTGTATTTTCTGAACCTCAGTTTACCCCGGCTGTCGTTCAGAGCGTAATGAGAGGCAGTGACGTCGCTAAAGGCGAGCTTGACCCGTTAGGGAGTACAATTGAAGCAAAACCTGGCAGTTACTTTACTTTTCTCAACAATATGGCGAATAGTTTTGAGCAATGCTTGAACAAAAAGTCAGATTAAGTGCTGTCGTAATGTAGGAGTAGTCTTTTTAACGTGATCCAGTAGTAAGAATTACAACCTTTGGTAAGGCGAGCCTTTTCTCAGAAAGTAATTGAGATATCATTACCAATAATTATCAGCTCAAAATAACCGTATCAATCCATGCTTTACAAACGATGAACGGTCACTTTCCGAGCACAAATTGATACAAAAGGTTTTCGTCTTGCTACGCCAATTAGCCCTTGCTCTGTTGGGCTTTGTCTTATCCTACCAAGCATTTGCGCTTCATAATGCAAATGCAATCTTTTACCCTTTGCCAACTCAGGCAAAGGGTACTTTTATCGCGGCTAAAAAGTTGTTCTTGGGTGAAAAGGGCGGTTTGTGGATTCATGACGTACACGGACGAGTCCTGTTTTACGATGGTCAAACTATATTACCTAAATCAGGTAGCTTCCTACAAACGTCGGCTAAGCAGTTGGCTTATCATAAAGGTGCTTTTTGGACCTTTATTGAAAATGAGGTCTATCGAACCTATCCAAATCAGGAACGACGTTTAGTCTTTAGTTTAAATCCAGGCTCACAAATAAGAAAAATAGGGTCTTCAAAGAACTATATTTGGGTGAGTGATGGCGCGCATTTCTATACCTACAATATCGACACTAGCGAATTAAACTCTTTCTCTCTATTGCAGCTCTATCAACATAGTAATAATAGCTACGTTTACATTAATGATGCGGTGCTAGTTGAAACGAAGTGGGCACTAGCAACGACTTCCGGCTTCTATCTTTCTGAAGGTGATAAGTTTGACCATGTCGCAGCCTCAGGTCAAAACTACATTGAGAAAGTCTATTATTCACACACGCGAAGAGAAATTTTGATAGGTACTTTGCGTGGCGCTTTAATTTTCAACATTTACCAGCCTGATAAAGAAGTGATTAGAATTGGCGGCTCACATGTTTTGACATTCGCAGAGACAAATCAAGAGTATTGGGTGGGGACCGAGCATGGTCTTTATTTGTACTCATTTTTTTCAGGTGAGGTCACCGAAGTCGCGCCTGCAAGTTTTCTTGAGTTAGAGTTAGATAACACGAAGATTTATTCGTTGTTGAGCGACAATATGGGAGGGATGTGGATTGCGACTAACCAAGGTATTCGTTATTACTCGCTATTTAGTAAAAAATTTGAACGAGTGACCTTTAGTAGTTATGACTCACACACCCTATCAGGACGAATTCGGCAAACTATTGAAGGTCCTGATGGTGCGCTTTGGTTTGCTGATGACCGAAAGATTTATCGTTCAGGAAAGAGTGGGATTAACCAAGTCTTAGAGTTGGAGTCGCAGATCAATGAATTTGCATTTCAAAACGGTATGCTTTGGCTTGCGACCTCAAAAGGGCTGGAAATATTTGAGCTAAATGGTCTCAACAAGATTACATTTCCTTATTTACAGGTTATGGCCGGACATGCCGTAGAGCATGTGACCGTTGATGGTGATGACCGTCTTTGGGTATCAAGCGGATACCATCTTTACAATGTTGATACTGCTGCACGAAGCGTACGAAACTTTGGAAGTGAGTGGCTAGTAAGTCAGTATTTGCCTGCTAAGGTTACGCGCCTATATGATACTGAAGATGCCCTATTAATAGGCACCGATCATGGCGTATACCAATACAGTAATGACAACATCCAGTTTATCCGTTTTTCAGAAAAGTTTGGTGAATCATTAGACATGACCACGGCGGTTGATGGCAGCCAGTGGTTTGCTTCATCTTATGGTGTGTTTAAAACTGATACACGAAGCGATGAAAAACGTGTTGTTGAAATGAGTGAGCCCAACGCCAGACCTGCTTGCTTGATCAGAGACAGGCAAGGTGTATGGTTAGCTTCCTCTGTCGGTTTAAGCTATTACCACCTTTCGGGTGAGTTAGTGAAACATTACTCATCATCATCAGGCTTAATGAACAATGAGTTCCTCCCTGGTATTTGTAGCGTTATACAGCAGACAGAAATTGGTGAGCGAGAGCTTGTTCTGGGGTCGAAGTACGGACTCGTAAAAGCAGAAGCATCCAAGCTGCTTGTATCTAATCCCCCAGAGTCTATGTTTATTGTTAGCCAAGTTGTGCTTGAAAATGAAGTTCTGCAAGTTGGTAGTGCCGATCTGAATGGGCTCACACTGCCATATGGATCTTCGCTGAGTTTTTTATTCGGTGTGATGCCAAAACCAGACAGTCAAAATTTGTACTATCGATTGAACAACGATGACCCATGGCAAACGTTAGAGGGGGGCCAACTGACACTCGAGCACCTTAGTTCCGGTGAATATCACTTGCAGGTCAGTAATGAGTCTCAAGTTGTCACTGGAGTCGTTGGTTTAGAATCTCACTTTATCGTCCTTCATCCTTGGTATCTATCGCGATTTGCTATTTTAGGCTTTGTCGTAGCTAGTATTGCGGTCGTCGCATTACTTGTTTTCTGGCGCTCTCGCTACGTTGTACAGGCTAACCGTGATCTAGCAGCTCAAGTGACTCTCAAAACGAATCAGTTAAGACATCAAAGTAGAGTGTTGCTTACGAGCAACCAGCAATTACGTAAACAGATTCAAGTTAGAAACCTACTCGTAGACCATGTAGCTCTATCCATAAAATCAAGCGTCGACTTTATTGTGGCGAAACTACCTATGCCTCTGGATACTGCGACGGAGGATCATTTGGCTAAAACGAATTGGCAGTTAAATGAACTCAAAAGCGTTCCAAGTGATGTAAGTGGTGGGAGTCAGAACTACAACTTGAGTCAGATAACTCAGTCAGTGGTTGATGTATGGCAAGATGACTTTGCAAAAGCGGGTATTTTGGTAGAGCTAGAAGATGAGAGCAAGCAGAGCCGGGTTGCTCTGGAAAGTTTTAATCTTGATGTTATTTTCAATAGCATTTTTGCCAATATCATCAAGCGCTCTTTCCGGGGTCAAACGGTTAGAATTATGCTAGAAAAGGGGCATGATATTGTGTCATTGAGCTTTCTTGATTACGGGACGCAATTACCTAATAAAGTCGCGACTGGGCTTCCATCTAACTTAAATCACTCTGAGTTGAGTATTGACCACCTTGCCCAACTAGTGACAACGAGTGGTGGTTATTTGGCTGTCTTCTCTTCTGATGCTCAGAACAAAGTCGAGATCACATGGCCATCTGCGAAGGAAAGGAGTTATTTGGATGAACCGCAGCAAGAATTCAATCCTGTAACTATTGCAGAAGATCAAGTCACACCAGAGAAAGAGTGGTTGCAAAAAGTCTATCAATTAGTGGCAGAGCATTACCATGATCCTGAATTTGGCACTGCGTCAGCCGCTAAAATGCTGTATATGTCTGAACGTTCTTTGCAGAGACGTTTTAAATCTGCCTCGTCAAGAACGTTAAAAGACTATGTCACAGAGGTGCGTTTGGAAACGGCGTGTGAACAGTTATTGGCGGGTGAGAAAATCAGTGAAGTCGCCTTTAACTGTGGCTTTAATGATCCATCTTACTTTAGCCAAAAGTTTAAGCTACATTTTGGTTTGCCCCCGTCCAAGTTTGCTTTGACTCAAGAAAGCCAAGAAATTAACTAGAAAACCTTCATTATACGCTCCCTAGTTAATAGTTAAGATGCTGGGGAGCTGCATGCAGTGCTCTATTATTGCTGCAGTTGCTAACGCAGTGAGTTTCATTGTTTCTTCATCACATCTAGCCTACAAATCTATTCTCAACACGTAAGCACGATCACGTTCTATCTGTTAGTCGCGATGTTCATAGCAATAAGCATAAATGGCTTCAAGAGAATGATTTATTGATAGTTGCAACAAATAAATGACAGTTGTATTGCTGTATCAAAAGAGCGTTGTTCATTTGGGTGAATGATGGTGTGCGACATTCGTGAAAACGAAAACTGTGTTGAAAAGATGAATAAGGTAAAGAAGTTTTGAAAGAGGTGAAAAAAAATATCGTGGTATAGCCGGGGGGACTATACCACGGGTGTCAAGGACACCTTCGCTTGCTGCCGGAGTGACATGTTGCCATGCCACCTCTGGAATTTATTAGAGAGGTTGCCCTCTCGGTGGAGTAACTATACGAGAGGTTACTTATTTTTCTTATAAAAATAACGCCATGTTTATATGAGAAAAGCGACAACGTTTGGTTTTTTACTTAACCAATTGTTTTAATTTGCATTTTTTGTTTTCTATCTTGGTTTGTGACATTTTTGTTTCGTTAGGTGTCATTTTTAAATGTTAATTTTGACGTAAATAACGAGAGGAAATTTACGAAGTTAACGTTTGAAAGCGTGAAAACATTTACGGAATCTTTGATTTCACACAAGGATTGAAGGGGTATAGGGGAGTAATATTGGCAACCTAAACTTATTAAATAATAATATTTCTCATTAGCAATACTCTTAAGGGCCACTATGAAGTTATCAGAGATTAATCCTGGCGATACGGTGACGATTCGGTTGTTAGATGGTCTTTCATCAGATATCAGAAAGAAACTCATGGTAATGGGGCTGCTTCCCAATACAGAAGTCAAAGTGATTCGACGTGCGCCAATGGGCGATCCTTTACAAGTCGAAGTCCGTGGTGTGTCTGTCGCATTGCGAGAAACAATTGCTCAGAAAATTGAAGTGGAGCGAGTGTAATGCAATATCAAGTGCTAACTGTAGGTAACCCTAATAGTGGTAAAACGACGCTATTTAATGGTTTAACTGGCGCAAAACAGCAAGTTGGTAACTGGGCAGGCGTCACGGTTGAAAAGAAAACGGGACAATTCAAGCATGCTGGGGATGAGTTTTTGCTCACTGACCTTCCGGGTATTTACTCATTAGACAGTGGTAATGATAGTAATAGTATTGATGAATCCATCGCATCGCGTGCGGTTCTAACTCATCCTGCTGATCTCATTATTAACGTGGTGGATGCTACAAGTTTAGAGCGCAGCTTATATATGACGCTGCAACTTCGCGAACTTGGTCGCCCTATGATTGTTGTCCTCAACAAGATGGATGCGCTAAAGCGTGAACGTCAGATGATTAACGTTGCAGAGCTTGAGAAAACGTTAGGTTGTCCGGTTGTCAGTTTATCTGCAACCAATAAAACTCAAGTGGCAGAGTTTAAAGAAAAGCTCCATAAATCCATCGTTCAAGGAGTGCCACTTAAAGAATTGTCTTTGCATTATGGTGAGAAGATGGAGTCGGCAATTCAAACGGTTTCCGCACTTTTTAACGACCAAACCGTCGCTCATCGTGCACTAGCGATTCGTGCGCTTGAAAAAGACACAATGGTGCTCAATAGTCTTTCTGATATCGATAGAAGCAAAGTCTTGGAAGTCATTACGACGTTAGATTTGGATATCGATTTGCATGTCGCGGATACTAAGTACACGCATCTGCATGAACAGTGTAAAAAAGTTCGCCGAAGCGAAGGCAAGTTAAGTCGTAGTGTGACTGAAAGACTCGACCAGTTTATTTTGAACAAGTGGATTGGAATTCCTTTCTTCTTTGTTGTTATGTACCTGATGTTTATGTTCTCGATTAACATCGGTAGTGCATTTATCGACTTTTTTGACATTGGTGTGGGCGCATTGTTGGTTGATGGTGGTCACCACTTGTTAGACGGTCATTTGCCTGTGTGGTTAGTGACGGTTCTTGCTGATGGTATCGGTGGTGGTATCCAGACGGTTGCAACCTTCATTCCGGTTATCGCGTGTTTGTACCTGTTCCTAGCGGTACTTGAGAGCTCAGGTTACATGGCTCGCGCAGCATTCGTACTAGATAAAGTGATGCAGAAGATCGGTCTACCGGGCAAAGCATTTGTACCGTTGGTTCTTGGTTTTGGCTGTAACGTACCATCAATCATGGCGACTCGTACTCTAGACCAAGAACGTGAGCGTAAACTGGCTGCATCTATGGCGCCATTTATGTCATGCGGTGCTCGTCTGCCTGTATACGCACTATTCGCTGCAGCATTCTTCCCTGGTTCTGGTCAGAACATTGTATTCGCACTTTACCTACTTGGTATTGTAGCAGCGATCTTCACAGGTCTTTTCCTTAAGCACACGCTTTACCCAGGTAGCAGTGACAGCCTAGTAATGGAAATGCCTGATTACGAACTTCCGACGCTACAAAACGTGGTGATCAAAACTTGGCAAAAGCTAAAGCGCTTTGTACTTGGTGCAGGTAAAACCATCGTTATCGTTGTTGCTATTCTGAGTTTCTTCAACTCATTGGGTACTGATGGCAGTTTTGGTAACGAAGACAGCGAAAACTCTGTGCTTTCTAAAGCAGCGCAAGTAGTGACTCCAGTATTCTCACCAATCGGTGTTCAAGAAGACAACTGGCCAGCGACGGTAGGTATCATTACTGGTATCTTCGCAAAAGAGGCGGTAGTTGGTACGCTGAACAGTCTATACACGACGCCAAGCGACGGTGAAGACGCAGAATTTGATCTAATGGGCAGCCTAGAAGAGGCAGTAATGAGTATCCCTGAAAACCTAGCCGGTTTGAGCTACTCAGATCCACTAGGCATTGAAGTGGGTGACTTAACTGACTCAAATGCCGTTGCCGAAGAACAAGAAGTCGATGCTTCTATCTTCGGTAACATTAAATCTCAGTTTGCTTCTGGCAATGCCGCATTTGCTTACCTAATCTTTATCCTACTGTACACACCTTGTGTGGCGGCGATGGGGGCTTACGTACGTGAGTTTGGTCATAAGTTCGCACGCTTTATTGCGGTTTGGACAATGGGCTTGGCTTACCTATGTGCGACGTTCTACAACCAATTGACGCATTTCGCAGATAGCCCAGTGACAAGTGGCATTTGGATGGCTGTGATCGTTGCTATCTTCTTTGGTACCTACCGTGTGTTCAAACAAGTTGGTAAGAAACAAAACGGTGCATTAGAGGCGCAAGTAGCATGATTTTAAAAGAGCTTTATCAATACATTGCAGACAAAGGAACCGTCTCCCAGTCAGATCTGGCTAAACAGTTTGGGATGAGTGAAGATGGCGCCGACGCGATGTTAAACGTGTGGATTAAGAAGGGCAAAATTAGCCGCCTAGTCGACACTAATAAAGCTCATGACGTGACTCGTGTTCGCTACTCAGTGACTAAACAAGATGGTTTGTCTCTGACAGTCACCATGTAGCGACTATCAAAATTAGTCACCTAAAAATTATCACGTAAAAACGACAAAGCCGCATCAGCAATGATGCGGCTTTTATTTTGCTGGTTATTGTTTGTGAATACAGCGAAATTAATGTTCTTCAGAGTGTTTAGTCGCGCCTAACCCTAGGAACTTCAAACCAAGACTTAAAACTAAAATCGAAATAGGTAATGTTAAGATCGTCCAATCTAAGCTGTCGAAGTTAATCAGCACGAGCTCTAAGAACTTCACAAACAAGATCACGATGATGACTTCAGCCAAAATGTTTTTTAGATGGCCGATGTTCGGGGTTCTGATCCAATGCAAAACCGACTGCTCTTGTGTTTTCGCTTTAGCTTTGTTGGAAATAAATAGTGTGTAGATGCCGTGAGCAAAGATGAACAAAACTAGTGCGACAAGAAACGTATCCAGTGACTTGATCAAATAAGCGATCGCGATGTCTGCTTTATCTAAATGTGCGAGTGCTTCTGGAGGTGTTTGATTGAGAATGAAGACCGCAAATGCCGAATAGGTTTTTGCTGCACCCATAAGAAAAAGCAAGAATGAAGCAGCCATGGAACAGATGATGGCGATCCAGCTGACGTATCGGAATGTGTTGAAGACTTGTTTCATGATGACCCTCTCTAACTGAGCTGGTAGTCTAAACAAGTTTTATTTTAGTGATAATCCCAGAAAAATGAGAAAGATTGTTACAAATACGTATTAATCTTTCTCTGTCTATTTCAGCCGTATTCAAAGGCGAATTATTTTCGCTTGCAGTTCTTATGCTTTTTGGAAAATAGAGCTCAGTGACAACACGTTTTTAATGCGACCAAGTAATTCGTTTTGCTCTTCTTCTGTACGGAATTCACCTTTGGTGTTACCCCAAACCGGTCCCGGCCATGCGACGTCATCTTTGAAGCGAGCAATATGGTGAATGTGCAGCTGTGGCACCATGTTACCTAGTGCGCCAAGGTTTAACTTGTCTGGACGGAATGTTGCTTCCAGTGCTTGGCTTACTGCCTGAGATTCTAGCAAAAACTGTTGCTGTTCTTTCATTGGCAAGTGGTGAAGCTCTTTTAGGTTTGCACGTTTAGGTACCAAAATAACCCATGGCACGGCATTGTCTTTATGCAGAAGTGCCACACACAGTGGGAAGTGACCGATAACGGTAGTGTCTTTTGCCAATTGAGGGTGCAGTTCAAAACTCATTATATTATCCGATTTGAATTGAATGACATCAGTATACGCCAGATAAAACAAAAGGTTGACGCTTTCACGCCAACCTTTTGAAATCATATCGATTATCGATTATCGATTCTCGATTCTCGATTCTCGATTCTCGAATCGCTTACATGCGCTCTAGAGTATCAATACCTAGTAGAGACAGACCTTGCTTGATGGTCTTCGCTGTTAGCGCTGCTAGTTTCAGACGGCTTTGTTTCACAGCTTCGTCTTCAGCAACTAGGATAGGGCACGCTTCGTAGAAGCTAGAGAACTGACCTGCTAGTTCGAATAGGTAGCTACACATGATGTGTGGTTGACCTTCGCGAGCGACAGATTGAACCGCTTCTTCGAACTGCATAAGCTTAGCAATAAGTGCTTTCTCTTTCTCATCAGTGATTTTGATGTCACCTTGGAGAGCGTCCATAGCAACACCAGCTTTAGCGAAAATAGAAGCTACGCGAGTGTATGCATATTGCATGTATGGTGCTGTGTTACCTTCAAACGCTAACATGTTGTCCCAATCGAACACGTAGTCAGTCGTACGGTGTTTAGATAAGTCAGAGTATTTAACCGCTGCCATTGCAACTGTTTTAGAGATCTTCTCTTTTTCTTCCGCATCTAGCTCAGGGTTTTTAGATTCGATCAGTTGTGCTGCACGAACTTCTGCTTCATCTAGAAGGTCGGCAAGGCGAACGGTACCACCCGCACGAGTCTTGAATGGCTTACCATCTTTACCAAGCATCATGCCGAACGCGTGGTGCTCAAGAGATACTGACTCTGGCACGTAGCCTGCTTTACGAACAATTGTCCAAGCTTGCATTAGGTGCTGGTGTTGACGTGAGTCGATGAAGTAAAGCACACGGTCTGCGCTTAGCTCTTCATAACGATATTTTGCACATGCGATGTCTGTTGTTGTGTATAGGAAACCGCCATCGCGTTTTTGAACGATAACGCCCATTGGTTCGCCATCTTTGTTCTTGTATTCATCTAGGAATACAACTTGCGCGCCATCATCTTCAACGGCAAGACCTTGTTCTTTTAGGTCTGCAACGATCTTAGGAAGCATGTCGTTGTACATGCTCTCGCCCATCACGTCGTCACGAGTCAGTGACACGTTTAGACGGTCGTAGTTGCGCTGGTTTTGGATCATGGTTACATCAACGAGTTTTTTCCACATTTCTGCACAGTACTCGTCACCGCTTTGCAGTTTCACAACGTAGTTTCGCGCCTTTACTGCGAAGTCTTCATCTTCGTCGTACAGCTTTTTCGATTCGCGGTAGAAGCCTTCAAGGTCCGCAAGTTCCATAGAAACTTCGCCAGACTCTTGTTGTACACGCTCAAGGTTTGCGATAAGCATACCGAACTGAGTACCCCAGTCGCCGATGTGGTTCGCACGGATCACTTTGTGACCTAGGAACTCAAGAGTACGTACTACCGCATCACCGATGATGGTTGAACGTAGGTGACCAACGTGCATTTCTTTAGCAACGTTTGGTGCAGAGTAGTCAGCAACGATAGTTTGAGCTTCGTCTTCTGCAACGCCAAGACGTGAGTCAGCCAGTGCTGCTTCCGCTTGTTTTGCTAGGAACTCTTCGCTTAGGAAAATGTTGATGAAACCAGGGCCAGCGATTTCTGTCTTGCTCGCAATACCATCTAGGTCTAGAACATCCAGTACTTTCTGTGCAAATTCTCGTGGGTTAGTACCCAGTTTTTTAGCAACGCCCATTACGCCGTTTGCTTGGTAGTCACCAAATTGTGGCTTTGCTGATTGGCGTACTGCCGCAGGACTGCCTGCAGGTGCGCCAGCGGCTTCTAGAGCCTGAGATACTTTGTCATTAATAAGTGCTTGGATATTCACACGCGTTTCCTTCAATTCAAGGACGAAGAACTCGGCGAAGTAAGTGCCGAGTTCTGTTGGAGTTCACAAAAATGGGGCTAATGATAACAACTTTATTGCTTTTCATACAGAGAGGAATTGGGGAAATTTATACTTTTTCGATTGAATGGAAATGTGGTTTGGTTTGCGTTTACTATTGCGCTCAGAGTAATGAGATAAATCGCCCCAAAAGAGAACCACAATGACGACTCAACTAGTTGAAAAACGCCTAGCGCCTGAATTGATGATCCAAGATTTGGATGCATTTATGGCGAAGATTGAAGAGTTTGCATCCCTGTTAAAACTGGATCTGAGCTTTGCTCAAGCTGACCATATTGCGTTGCGTATTAACGATACTGATACCGCAAAAGCTGCGCATGAGGCTTGGAGTCAATACGGAAAGGTGATTTCACAAGCGAAAATCAACGGTCGCCCAATTATTGTTATTGAGTTCGATAAAGCGTTGGAAAGTCGTGGCTGGAAGATTGAGTGTCTGGAGCTGCCATACCCTGCGGAAGGCAAAATCTACCCAACTGAAAGCTGGGAACATGTGGAGTTTGTGATTCCGTCTCATGCCGAAACCGCAGATGAGTTTCTTGCTGATTTGAGACACACTTATCCAGCGTTTGGCGCACGCTTTAATGAGTTAGAAGAGCTGGGTGTGAAGATCAAACTGTCGAGCCCGAAAGGGGATGGCGAACGCTTGAATAACCCAACAGTGGCGTTTAAGTACCAAGGCATTTGTATCAAACTGCACCCGCATTCACTTAAGCGTATTGTGGAGTCTGAGCAGGCGTAAAACGCTAGGGTGAGAATTGCTGAGTTGCGATAGGCAAAAAGGGAGCCGAGGCTCCCTTTCGTAAGCGAATCACTATTTAGCCAGTGACTTGCTTTTTGGGTTGGTAATGGAAAGTTTTTTGCCTTTCAACTCTTCATCTAAAGGCAGTGTAAAAGTTTTGGCAAACGGCATTCGTTTACAATGATCCGCCTTGTCTCTAACGATAGTAATAAGAGCTTCTGTCTGTGAGCTTTGCTCTATTTTTAGGCTAAAATCATCGTTCTTACTGCAGCCGTTAGACTCTGTGATAAATGAAATTTGACTCTCACTTGTCCTATAAGTCTCTACCATCATTGCTTGGTGCTCAGACGTCTGGTTTGTTTGCAGTCCTGCGTTTGCTGAACATGCAGTTAAACTGATAGTGCCCAAACCAAGTAGGAATATCTTGAGTCTATGTTTCATCTCGTTACCTTTTTTTGCGTCGTACGAATGAACCTGCAGCCATTAACACCAGTAGGCCAATAGATAAACTGCCGCCTGAACTAGACTTTTTATTAACGTCGTTACCAGCATCGCCCGTATTATCTGTGCTGACTGACATATTTATGTTGCGAACAAATGCTTGCGCGCTGTAAATGCCACTTGAAAACGGGTGTTGGACGTATTCAAACGTTATCGTATTAGATGCTTTGTAAAGATCGATCTGGATCTCTTTATAATCGAGGAGTTGGTTGGTGCTATCGTAAATTTCACCATTAACTAAGATGAACAAGTAATCAAAACCATCGGACATTACTTTGAGATCCATGGTAAGTTTGCCCTTCGGAAGATCGGTCAAAACCAGCTCAGATACACCAGGATAAGCTCCCATATCCGCTGATTGCAGTTCACCATTTTCAGCCGTCCAAGCGTTTTGACCGGTATAAACATTTGCGTCTGCTAGCGGAATGGCATTACGCACTGATCTGCTTGCTTTATCTACACCTGAATACTCGAAAGTTGTTGTGAGTCTGGACAGTTTCGGATGATCGGTAAAGAGCTCTATCGTTGTTTCTGATCCCGAATAGCTAGGTTGGTAGCCGACGGTAATTTGACAGCTTTGCGAAGGCTTTAAGGTACCAGTACAAGTGCTTTTCTCGATGGTACTTCCGTATGATATTGTGCTTTGGTAGATGTTGAATGGGATAGTATCGTCATTACGAATAGTAAAGGTCTCTTGCTGCGCTTTTCGCTCAACGAAACGAAGATCTCGGTACTTAGTGAAGCTGATAGTATTGCGATGGCTATCTATCCATCCATTGTGTTGAAAATGAGCGACGTTGGCGTAAACACCATAAGCGTTTGGTTGAGCACATCCATCCCCCCAGCTGACCACGCCTAGCAATTTGTTGATACCGTTATCATCAACGATGAGTGGACCGCCGCTATCTCCTTGGCAGCTATCTTTACCTCCCCAATAGTATCCGGCGCAAATACCGTCATCTGATACATTAGAGTAGTTTCCTGGTAGGTTTTGGCAGGTAGCTCGATCTACGTATTCCAAATCTACTTGTTGTAAAACGGTTGGGTATATTCGGTCTGTCGTGGACGTATTTCCCCATCCAGCCACGTGCAACTTGTCTCCTACGCGTACGCTATCTAAAAGTTCTGGCGTTGCCAGGTCAATAGTTGCGCTATCGATATTGCGTTCTAATTCAATAAGAGCGATGTCATTGTTCGTTGTTATGTTGTTATATTCATCATGTGAATAGATATTTTTAATGGCGATGCGCTGTGCTTGAGACTCTCTGTTTTTGTCATAAAGACCAAGAACGATATCCAGATCGTCCGCATTAAGACCTTCCACACAGTGCGCAGCAGTTAATACGTATTTTCCACCTAGGAAACTGCCACCACAAAAGTGACCAATAGATGTAGGTTGTCCTTTACGTACCAGTGAAGCAATAAATTTCCAGTCGGAAGTGTTGGCAGGTTCGCCGCCGATAATGCGAGTGGATACATCATTCTGAACAGGCTCAAGAGTATCTGCGATTGTGGTTGCTGGTAAAGTCAGCCCAATCAGAAAAGCCACTAACGTTTTTTTCATTTTAATTCCGTAATATTAACGTGGTTTATTATAAGAAGGACAAATGATAAACGGAATCATTCTCTCAGTAAATAGTTGTAGAGAAATGAAAAATTATAACGTATCGGTTTAACTTTGATGGTTAGAATTGGAGGGGGGGATCTTCTGAAAAGATGAAACCCGCCACGTTGGACGGGTTTCACTATCGTTGTAACTAGTACGGAGGGATTACAGGATCACGGTCTTATTCCCATAAACAAAGACGTGGTCATTGATCACTTTATTCAAAGCCTTACTCAATACGTTCTTCTCTACATCCCGTCCCGCTTGCGCCATATCTTGGGCATTGAATGTATGGTCGACAGGAATTACGTCTTGCTTGATGATCGGCCCTTCATCTAAATCATTAGTCACGAAGTGTGCTGTTGCACCGATGATTTTCACACCGCGATCGTAAGCTTGTTGATATGGCTTCGCGCCAATAAAAGCAGGTAAGAAGCTGTGATGAATATTAATGATTTTGTGGTGGTATTTCTCAACAAACGCCGGCGTCAATACGCGCATGTATTTAGCTAGCACCAAAAAGTCAGCATCGTATTGATCGATCACTTCTAGCATCTTCTGCTCGTGTTCTTCACGGCTAAGGTTTTCATGGGTCACGTGGTGGTAAGGAATGTCGAAGCGCTCAGTGAGAGTTTGCAGTTTGTCGTAATTCCCCACCACAGCGGCGATCTCAACATCTAGGCTTCCATCGTAGGTTTTCATCAGAATATCGCCTAAACAATGCGCTTCTTTTGTGACGAGAATGACGATGCGCTTACGGCGAGAGCCAACCAATTTACGCTTAGCACCTTGCGGGAGAGCTTGGTCCAAGTCGGCAAGAAACGTTTGATCGTTGAAGTATCCCTCTAGCTCCGTTCTCATGAAAAAGTGGCCACTGGTATTATCAACAAATTCGTTATTGTGAACGATGTTGAGTTGGTGCTTGTAACAGATATTAGTAATTTTCGAGATGAGACCCGGGGCGTCAGAACAGTGGGTCAACAGTGTTTTCTTTTCCATAAATCAGGTACTTCCATGCATTAATATTTTAGCGTACGAATTTGTTATTATTCCCTGGCGGGTGTAACTGTACTGCCATGTTTCACCATAAATAATCTATTCTTACGTTGGTTTCAACAAAATATCCGCGTGTCGCCGCAAGCTGGTCAGATTGTGGGCTGATGTCACTCCTATTCCTCTGATATACTCTCGATAATTTTTCAAACTCAATACCAAGCATGATCGCAAAAACTTTTTCCTCTGATGGCGCGTTAGGTAAGGCCATTCCTGGCTTTCAAGCTCGTCAGCCACAAATCGATATGGCGGAAGCCGTCAGCAGTGCGATCAAAGATCAAACCCAGTTGGTGGTGGAGGCAGGAACCGGAACTGGTAAGACCTTCGCCTACCTAGTCCCTGCGCTGTTGAGCGGTAAAAAAGTGATCATCAGTACAGGCTCGAAAAACTTGCAAGAGCAGTTGTACCATCGGGACTTACCGCTCATGGTCAATGCGCTTGGTTTTTATGGTCAAGTGGCGTTATTAAAAGGGCGTTCTAATTATCTGTGTTTGGATCGTTTGAGCCGCCAAATGGTCGAAAGCCACACTAATGAATCTGACCCGACGTTATTAACTCAACT
This sequence comes from Vibrio sp. D417a, assembly GCF_030248595.1. NCBI lineage: Bacteria > Pseudomonadati > Pseudomonadota > Gammaproteobacteria > Vibrionales > Vibrionaceae > Vibrio > Vibrio sp. D417a. The sequence goes on from NZ_JAHGAM010000009.1 coordinate 90,902, forward strand.
GGTTAAAGTGCGTGCTTGGTCATCAGAAACCAAAACAGGTGACCTTGGGGATTGTGATGATCTACCAGAAGACAGCATGATCATTCCGACCATCACCTCAACCAATGATAACTGTTTAGGTAAAGAATGTCCGAGCTACACTGATTGCTTTGTATTGAAAGCGCGTAAGCGAGCCATGGATTCCGACATTGTTGTAGTGAACCATCACTTGTTTCTTGCTGATTTAGCGATCAAAGAAACAGGATTCGGTGAACTGATTCCAGAAGCCGATGTGTTTGTTTTTGATGAAGCTCATCAGTTGCCAGATATTGCGAGCGAATATTTCGGCCAGTCAGTTTCAAGCCGCCAAATTCACGATCTTGCCAAAGACATTGAAATAGCCTACCGCACCGAAGCCAAAGATATGCGTCAATTGCAAAAAGTGGGCGACAAACTCATGCAAAGCGCAATGGACATGCGGATTGTATTGGGTGAGCCAGGCTTTCGTGGCAACTGGCGTGAGGCGTTGCAATCAGGTTCTATTAAGCGAGAATTATTGCGCTTAACTGACAGCCTCGAATTGGCGATTGATGTACTCAAAATAGCTTTAGGGCGCAGTCAATTACTGGATACCGCTTTTGAACGAGCCAATTTGATCAAAGGCCGCATCGACCGCGTCTGTGATGTCGATATTACCGGTTACTCATACTGGTACGATACCTCGCCTCGTCATTTCGCTCTGCACATTACGCCTCTTTCTGTCGCGGACAAGTTCCATGAGCAAATAGAGATTAAACAAGGCGCGTGGATTTTCACGTCAGCAACCCTAGCTGTATCGGGCGACTTCAAGCACTTTACTGAGCGCCTTGGCCTCAAGCCTACAAAGCAATTTTCTCTGCCGTCCCCCTTTGATTATCAAAAACAAGCGCGCCTTTGTGTGCCAAGGTATTTGCCAGAGCCAAACAGTAACGGCTTAGCGGATAAGTTAGTCCGAATGCTTGCTCCGGTGATTGAAGAAAATGATGGTCGCTGCTTCTTTTTATGTACCTCGCACAGCATGATGCGTGAACTAGGTGAGAAGTTCCGAGAAGTACTTGAGCTGCCTGTGTTAATGCAAGGGGAGATGAGTAAGCAGAAAACCTTGGCGGAGTTTATGGAACTGGGTAACGCTTTACTCGTGGCGACGGGCGCTTTCTGGGAAGGGATTGATGTTAGAGGTGATGCGCTGAGCTGTGTTATTATCGACAAATTACCGTTTACCGCCCCTGACGATCCGTTACTCAAAGCCCGTATCGAGGATTGTCGATTACGTGGCGGTGAACCATTTGCTGAAGTACAAATCCCGGATGCAGTGATTACGTTAAAGCAGGGAGTCGGGCGATTAATTCGAGATCAGAAGGATCACGGTGCGTTGATCATTTGTGATAATCGCCTCGTCACGCGAGACTATGGTGGTATTTTCCTCGGAAGTCTACCACCTATCCCAAGGACGCGAGACTTAGATGGAATCAAAGCATTCCTGAAAGCAGAACAATCTGTCACAGACGCAAGTGCTGAGGCATAACCCAATAAATGAGAGTTGTAGAGAGTTAAATGAGCGCAAAAATTCTTGCTATCGATACAGCGACTGAAAACTGTTCAGTTGCGTTGTTGGCTAATGATCAAGTGATTTCACGTAGCGCGGTTGCACCACGCGATCACACCAAAAAAGTACTGCCAATGGTTGATGAAGTACTCAAAGAAGCTGGCCTGACTCTACAAGAGCTGGATGCGTTAGCGTTTGGACGTGGTCCAGGTAGCTTTACTGGCGTTCGTATCGGTATTGGTATCGCACAAGGTTTGGCGTTCGGTGCTGACTTACCTATGATCGGCGTTTCAACGCTGGCTGCAATGGCTCAAGGTAGCTATCGCTTACATGGTGTGACCGATGTCGCTGTGGCCATTGATGCACGTATGGGTGAAGTTTACTGGGCACGTTACACTCGCCAAGCAAACGGTGAGTGGGCAGAGATGGATGCAGAGTGCGTAATTCCACCAGCACGTCTCGTTGAAGAAGCACAAGCAGACGACAAAACGTGGACGACAGCAGGTACTGGTTGGGATGCTTACCAAGAAGTATTAGCAGACCTACCGTTTAATTTGACGCATAGTGACGTTCTGTACCCTGATTCACAAGACATCGTGATTCTTGCTGAACAAGAATTTAAAAAGGGTAATACCGTGCCGGTCGAAGATTCGAGCCCTGTTTATTTACGTGATAATGTGACATGGAAAAAACTTCCTGGTCGCGAATAGTCCGTTTTTCATTAACCTGACAAAAAGCAGGGCGTTTGCCCTGTATTTTTATGGAGTGCTATGGCGTCGATTAATGGCTTGCCTCCTTCTTTGATTCCCGGTGCAAATCGCACTCATAAAGCCAGTCAAAAGAAGCAGGTAAATAAATCACAAACAAAGCAGCCTGTAGGTCAGCCTTCAAAGGTTGCTAACGCCGTGGCGCACTCCATAAAACACGTGGATGAGTCCCAAATTCACCGAGCTCAAGTGCAATATGACCTTCCTGAAGGGGGCGCACGTAAAGCAATGGAGCAGTACATGGATGTCATGAATCGAGCTAAAAAAGAGGAACTGGCTCAATTACTTGGTGTCGATATTTACGTGTGAGATCTCCCCAGCTTGGGGTTACTAATATTGAAAGGTGGTTTATGAAGGTTTTTGGACGGTTTTTTCTCGCATTATTTGCTACGGTTGGTTTGTCTGCGTGTAGCTCTTTGCCAGAGGAGCTAAATGCAAGCACAGAATTGGTCGTTACAGACTATAAAGCGTTTGCTGAGTCTCAGGGGCAAGTGAGTGAAGATGTTCGCCTTGGTGGAATCATCGCTAAAGTGGATAACTTTAAAGATAAAACGCGTCTAGAGATTGTAAACCTTCCTATCAGTGAGTCTGGTAAACCTGATATTGATGAAGAGCCTACGGGGCGTTTTGTCGCCTATTTTGATGGCTATTTAGAGCCTGTCGCCTTTAGTGAAGGCCGTTTGGTGACGGTTGTAGGCAAAGGAGCAGGGGAAGAAGAAGGAAAGATCGGTGAGCACGGTTACATCTTCCCGGTAATTAAGGGGGAAGGGTACCGTTTATGGAAAATTGAAGAACGTGTACGCATGTATGACTCGCCAACCTACTTTTACCCATGTTACTCGATTAACTGCCGCATGTGGCGTAATGATTTCCCGCAAGACGGTAAAGTGATAAAACAGGTCAAATAATCTGCGATGCATGAGCGTCAATTCGAGCTTCCTGCCGGCAAAATGGCAGCCCTTGAGATAGGGAACGAGAAAACGGCTGACTTGTCAGTCGTTTTTCTTCATGGGTGGTTAGATAATGCGGGCAGCTTTAAAGCGCTCATGGAGCAGTTGAATCAACTTAATCCTCACTTACACCTCCTCGCCATCGATCATTTTGGTCACGGTTTATCGAGTCATAAATCTCACGATAATTATTACCCCTTTCACGACTATATTGCCGATTTGTATCAGTTTTTGGACGAATTATCACCAAACAGACTGATATTAGTAGGGCATTCACTTGGTGCTTTAATCGCAAGTTGCTATAGTGCAGCGTTTCCAGAGCAGGTTGAAGCTCTTGTGCAAATTGAGGGAGCAGGACCTCTTCATGAGGATCCTATTAACAGTTTGCCTCGTCTTCGCGATGGCGTTTTAAGTCGAATAAGACAGCAAAACAAGCCAGAGCGAGCCATTGCCTCCTTCGATCTGGCGTTAAAATTACGCATGCAAGCCAACCAATTAACCGCTGAGCAGCTTCTACCGATAGTCGAGCGTGGAACAGAGCAGCGAGGAGATAAATGGTATTGGCGGCATGACGCCAAGTTAAAATGTGCGTCGCTTTACCGAATGGCGCAAGCGCATGCTAACTCGATTACCAGCCAAATACGTTGTCCTCATTTGATTGTATTAGGCGATCAAGGATTTCAGAATTTACCATCTAACCAAGCTGATTGGGGAGAGAACCCACCGCAAGTGGTTTCTGTCAAGGGTGGTCATCACTGTCATTTAGAGCAAATACTCGAGGTCGCAACGCGAATTCTTGGTGTAGTTAACAAAATTTAAACAAGTGTTTGAGAGTTGCGTGCTCAAGCACGTTCGCTGTGCTGTAATAGCTTTCAAAATAAAAAGGACGCTATTTTTTAGCCAGTTATAAACGAGGAGTAACATCGTGGATAAACCATGGCTTTCACGTTATCCAAGTGACGTACCTGAAACCATTAATCCAGAGCAATATGAGTCTTTGGTAGAAATGTTTGAACAGTCTGTACAAAAATATGCAGACCAACCAGCATTCATGAACATGGGCTCGGTTATGACCTTCCGTAAATTGGAAGAGCGTAGTCGCGCATTCGCAGCGTATCTGCAAAACGAGTTAAAACTGCAAAAGGGTGACCGCGTTGCTCTGATGATGCCAAACTTACTGCAATACCCAGTAGCATTATTTGGTATTTTGCGTGCAGGTTGTATCGCCGTAAACGTTAACCCACTTTACACTCCTCGTGAACTTGAACACCAATTGAATGACTCAGGTGCGACGACGATTGTGATTGTGTCTAACTTTGCGAATACGCTAGAACAAATCGTCGATAAAACACCAGTCAAACACGTAGTGTTAACCAGTCTTGGTCAAATGCTGCCACGAGCGAAAGGTACGATTGTCGATTTTGTCGTGAAGTACGTTAAGGGCATGGTGCCTAAGTACGATTTACCTGGTGCAATCTCAATGCGTCAGGCTCTACGTAAAGGTCGTCGTCTACAATACGTTAAACCGTTTATGTCTGGGGATGACATTGCATTCCTGCAATATACGGGGGGGACGACAGGTGTCGCGAAAGGCGCGATTCTGACTCACCGCAACATGATTGCGAACGTTCTACAGGCAAAAGGCGCGTACGGACCGGTTTTATCTCCGGGGCGTGAATTAGTCGTGACAGCATTACCGCTGTATCACGTATTTGCTCTTACCGTAAACTGTCTGCTGTTTGTCGAAATGGGTGGTCGTAACTTACTTATTACCAACCCTAGAGATATTCCAGGGTTCGTGAAAGAGCTACAAAAGCATCCGTTTACTGCGATTACGGGCGTGAATACCTTATTTAATGCATTGGTCAATAATGAAGATTTCCACGAGTTGGATTTCAGTAATCTACGTTTAGCCGTTGGCGGCGGCATGGCAGTGCAGCGCTCAGTGGCAGAAAGATGGCAAAAGACCACGGGTTGCTATTTGCTCGAAGGTTACGGTCTAACAGAATGTTCTCCGTTGGTGGCGGCATATCCGCATGATCTTGTTGAATACAATGGCTCTATTGGTCTGCCGGTACCATCAACAGAAGTTCGTATCGTGGACGAAGAAGGCAACGCTCTTGCGAATACTGAAACTGGTGAACTTCAAGTTCGTGGTCCTCAGGTTATGCAAGGTTACTGGCAACGACCTGAAGCAACGAAAGATACGATTAACGAAGACGGCTGGCTATCAACTGGCGACATCGTTAAGTTCGATGACGAAGGCTTTCTGCATATCGTTGACCGTAAGAAAGACATGATCTTAGTATCAGGCTTTAATGTTTACCCGAACGAAATTGAAGACGTTGTAGCACTACACGGCAAAGTACTTGAAGTTGCTGCTATTGGTCAGCCGCATGAAGTGTCTGGTGAATTAGTGAAGATTTATGTCGTGAAACGCGATCCGAGCTTGACCAAAGACGAAGTGATCGCGCATTGTCGAGAACACTTAACTGGCTACAAAGTTCCGAAGTTGGTTGAGTTCCGCGAAGACTTACCTAAAACCAATGTCGGTAAGATCTTGCGTCGTGTTTTACGCGAAGAGAATGACGCTGAACTTGCGAAGAAAAGCGCATAAGCCGATTTCGTCGAGTCGAGAGATTTAAAAAATGATAGAATGCCAGCGTTTTGCTGGCATTTTTTATAGCGAGAAGTATGTGAACTATCAAATTATTACTAAAAACAAAGACCTAGAAGAGGTTTGCACTCATGCCCGAGAGGCAGACGTAGTGATGCTGGATACCGAATTCGTTCGTATTCGCACTTTCTACCCGCAGTTAGGTCTGATTCAGCTTTTCGATGGTAATCGCCTCTCGCTGATTGATCCGACTGAATTAACGGATATGACGCCGTTTGTAGCGCTATTAAAAGATACTTCTGTGCTAAAAGTGCTGCACGCATGTGGTGAAGATTTAGAAGTTTTCCAAAACGCTTTTGGTTGTACACCATTCCCTATGGTGGATACGCAGCTGATGGCCGCTTTTCTCGGTCACGGCCTATCGACAGGCTTCGCATCGCTGGTGGAAGAATATTTAGGCGTAGAGCTCGACAAAAGTGAATCACGTACCGACTGGATGGCTCGTCCACTGACACAAAAGCAATTAGATTATGCTGCCGCAGATGTTCATTACTTGTTACCGTTATACGAAAAGCTGTTCGATAAGGTGACGCAAGCAGGTTGGTGGGAAGCTGTACAGCAAGAAAGTGATTTACTCGTTTCGAAACGTATTCGCGTAACCAATGAAGAGAATGCCTACCTTGATATTAAGGGCGCTTGGCAATTAAAACCTTCTGAGCTGGCGATTTTAAAGCCATTGGCGACGTGGCGTTATCGTGAAGCAATCAAACGAGATTTAGCGCTGAACTTTATCTTCAAAGAAGGTGATCTATTAACGGTCGCTCGTCTTGGTTTAACGAACTTTAAGAAGATGGAAGCAGAAGATATTGATATCCGAGCGATTAACCGCCATGGCGCGAAGATTGCCGCGATTGTTAAACAAGCGAAGCAAACACCTTCTGAAGAGTATCCTGCGAAAATTGAGCGTTTAATGGACTATCCGGGTTACAAGCAGGTCTTCAAAAATATGAAAGACTTGGTGAAATCGGCTTCGCAGAAGTCAGGTTTAGCCACGGAGTTCCTTGCCTCTAAAAAGCAGATCAATCAGTTGATCAGTTGGGTTTGGAAAAAAGATCGTGACCCAGAAGTATTGCCTGATTTGATGCAAGGGTGGCGTTTGGATTTACTCGGCGACAAGATGAACAAAGCATTAAAGTAATGAAAGATGAAAAAGGTTGGCCTCGATGCCAACCTTTTTCGTTCTAATTAGAGCATTCGTCTTGCGAGAGAAACTGATTACTTTTCTTCGTCTGGTAGCTTCACATTCAGCTCAAGAACTGAGATATCGTCGTCTTTGTGCTCAAATGTTAAGTCAACCATATTTGGATCAATTGCCACGTACTTGCTGATCACCTTCAAGATGTCTTCTTTTAATTGAGGCAAGTAAGACGGCGCAGGATCATTTTGGCTGCGGCGCTCTGCGACAATGATTTGCAAACGCTCTTTAGCTAGATTCGCAGAAGTTTTCTTCTGTGGACGGAAAAATTCTAATAATGACATGTCTAGCCTCCAAAGAGTCGTTTAAAGAGTCCTTTCTTCTCCTCAGTAAGGAAACGAAATTCAACCTGATTGCCTAATAAGCGATCAACGGTGTCAGAATAAGCCATACCCGCATCGGTGTTATCGTCAAAAGTGACTGGCACACCTTTGTTTGACGCGTTAAGCACGGCTTGGCTTTCTGGAATCACGCCCAGAAGTGGAATATGTAAGATCTCCTCAACGTCTTCAACGCTTAGCATTTCGCCTTGAGTGACGCGAGATGGGTTGTAGCGAGTCAGTAGAAGGTGCTGTTTTACTGGCTCTAGCCCTTGTTCTGCACGCAGTGACTTGGAATCTAAAATACCGAGAATGCGGTCAGAGTCACGCACAGAAGAGACTTCTGGGTTCGTTGTGACAATGGCTTCATCGGCATAGTACAAGGCCATTAACGCGCCTTGCTCGATACCTGCTGGTGAATCACAAATAATGAAATCAAAGCCCATTTCATCAAGTTCGCCGAATACGCGCTGAACACCATCTTTTGTCAGTGCGTCTTTATCACGAGTTTGAGAAGCAGGAAGAATAAATAGGTTGTCCGTGCGCTTATCTTTGATCAGCGCTTGGTTTAATGTCGCTTCACCGTTAATGACGTTCACAAAGTCATACACGACGCGGCGCTCACAGCCCATGATTAGATCGAGGTTACGCAAACCGATGTCAAAATCGATCACCGCGGTCTTTTTTCCCTTAAGAGCTAGACCAGAGGCGATGGCTGCGCTTGAAGTGGTTTTACCAACGCCACCTTTACCAGACGTTACTACAATAATGCGTGCCATTTTTTTTCCTTTTTAGATTAAATCGCGAGAACTTCTAAATGTAATGATTCATCGGCTTTACTGATCATTACTTTCTTTTGCCAGTACTCGCTTTCAATTTGATCGCTTAACCAGTAGTCACCCGCAATGGATACCAGTTCTGCTTGTAAATCGTGGCAAATAATACGCGCTTCCTGCTGACCACTTGCTCCTGCAATCGCACGACCTCGAAGTGTGCCATGGATATGAATAGAGCCGTCAGCAATGACTTCAGCACCTGCACTTACGTGCGCTAGCACCACCAAATCACCATCTTTTGCGTAGATCTGTTGTCCTGAGCGGACAGGCGTACGAACTACTTTCGTTGGTGCCATTTTGGCAGGTGCTTGGCTTGGCGATTTGCTCGCCGACATAATGGCGAAGCCAGCTTCGGAAGCAAGGTTTTGTACACGCTTGTCTTTACAGCCCGTTACACCGACCGGAATAAAACCGGCATCTGAGATGCCTTGTTTAAGCTTAGGGAAATCAATGTCGCCTTGTACTTTTGCTATATTGATTACCAAAGGCGCGGATGCAAAAAAAGAAGGTGCTTGAGAAACTTTTTCTTGCAAAAATTCGACAGTCTTTGCGATCTCATTGTCAGAAAGGTGTAAAACTGACAATGTAAAACTGCTACCTTTAAGGTCTGGTGAATGGGTCATCGTGGACTTCTTGCCTTTATTGAAAGAGCGTTGCCTTAAACTAGGTATGTCATGTTATATTTCATCCTTTGACGCAGCAAGTTCTCTCGTGGGCAAATAGGTGAATTAATCTCAAATTTGCTATTAAGTTTGCGAGAATTTGACGTTTTCAACCTAATCCGCACTCAACGCGGCTAAATCAGCATAAAAGGCGTGTCATGCTTTGTTCTATTTATAAAAGCTCGAAAAAAGAAGGTACTTATCTCTATATTCCGAAAAAGGATGATTTTTCACAGGTTCCTGACACCTTAATGCAGATGTTCGGTAAGCCTATCGCTGTCATGACGATTAAACTTGATGGCCGTAAATTGGCACAAGTTGATATCGAAAAAGTGAAGGCTTCATTACAAAATGATGGCTTCTTTCTTCAGGTTCCACCGCCGCCGGAGAACCTATTAGAAAAGTACAAAGAACAAAAAGCCCAGCAGAAAGGCGAATAACGTCATCGTTTTTCATCTGGGATTTCTGCCTTGCTCAAGGAGGGCAATATGAAAAAGATACTGGCTACCATGCTTAGCGTTGGTATGTGTACCTCGGCTTTTGCAAGTAGCGAGGGTTTTGATGAATACTTGAATAAGCTGCGTGCTGAAGCTCGTGATAAAGGTATCTCAGAGCAGGTCATTAGTGCTGCTTTTGCTAATGTTGAGTACAAGCCCCGAGCAGTAAAAGCGGACCGAAACCAACCAGAAAAGAAACTGACATTGGATGAGTACATTCCTCGCGCGGTGCCTGAATGGAAGGTGAAGCAAGCCAGACAACTCTACAAAGAGCATTACACCGAGCTAAAGCGTATAGGCGATGAGTACGGTGTCCACCCGCGCTTTATTGTGGCACTTTGGGGAGTTGAAAGTAACTTTGGTAAGTTTACCGGCAACTTTAAAGTGATTGATGCACTATCCACAATGGCATTTGAAGGCCGTCGTGAAGAGTTTTTCCGTAAAGAGACTATGTCGGCACTGCAGATCCTCGATCAAGGCCATATTGAGCTAGAGAACTTTAAAGGCTCATGGGCTGGTGCTATGGGTCAATGCCAGTTTATGCCAAGCTCTTTCCTTCGTTTTGCTGCTGACGGCAACGGGGATGGTAAAAAAGACATATGGCAATCTGAAGCGGACGTGTTTGCATCAACCGCTAACTATTTGAGCAAGTCTGGTTGGGATGATAAATATACCTGGGGTCGCCAAGTTAAGGTTCCTAAAAATATTGATCGCAGCCTAGAAGGGCGCACGGCTGAAAAAGGCAAATACCTTCAAGAGTGGAGCCAATTAGGTATCACAAAATATGACGGTAGCCCGTTGCCAAAACTGGATGAAGACATCAAAGCATGGTTGATCATGCCGGACGACGAGAATGGTCGTACGTATCTGGTTTACAATAACTATAACGTATTGATGAAGTGGAACCGCTCTTACTACTTCGCACTTGCTGTGAGTCACTTGGCTGACCGCATTAAATACTGATCTGCCATCAAACAATTTGGCATCCAGTCTTCAATACAAGGGCTCTTCGGAGCCCTTTGTTTTTTCTATAACCAAATCGAGGTAAAGCGTGTTATCTGAACGTGCCGCACAAATGGTGATTTTCTCCGCTCTTCTTAAACACAAAAGCTTCACAGCTGCTGCAAAGAGCTTAGGCGTGTCGGTGTCTCATGTGAGTAAACAGTTAAGTCAGTTAGAAGCGTCTCTTGGTATCAAGCTTGTTCAACGCACTACGCGAAGCTTTACGCCGACTGAGGCAGGGAAAACCTTTTTTCATCACTGTGAGCAAGTGGTACAAGCGGTGAGCAGCGCCACATTAGAGATGGAAACCCAGCGGGATGAAGTAGCAGGTTTGGTACGTCTTGGGTTGTCGCAATCATTTGGTACCTTACACATTATTCCAGCGATTCAAGAGTTACGCGAACTGTATCCTCAACTTCAAGTGGAAGTACATCTGTTTGACTATAAGGTCGATATGTTAGCCGAAGGGCTCGATTTATGGGTAACCAACAACGAGCATTTGCCTGAAGGTTACATTGCGCAGCGTTTGACGGATTGCCAGTTTGTTGTTGCGGCATCGCCAGATTACTTATTGAAACATGACACGCCAACAGAACCGGATGACCTATCTGCTCACAACTGCCTCATATACAGAAGCTGGGAGCGTGACTATACGGGGTGGGCGTTTACCAAAGATCAGCAAGAATTGAATGTAAAAGTCTCGGGTAACTATTCAGTGGATCTGGCAGAAGCCGTCCGGGATGCTGCTATTGCAGGTTGGGGTATTGCCTACCTTGCCACTTACTTGCTGGGTGATGAGTTCAGAACGGGTAAGTTAATACAGCTGTTACCTGATTGGAAAGCCAGCCAGTCGATGCCGTTTTATGCGGTATACCCAAGCCGCCAGCATATGCCAAAAAAAATATCCGCAGTGATTAACTTTATCAAACAGAAGATCGGCAACCCTTGTCATTGGGACCAACGTTTGGCGCCTTACATCTCTATTCCTAAATAACAGGATCAATGACGTTGTAGAACGACACATAAGGTGATTCACTTCACAAAAATTTTTCCTGAATCAGAAACATATTTTCCATATGGAAATAATTAAAATAGGCAAACGTTTATCTTCAATAAATTCAATTGGTTATTTTGTTGGTCAGTTATTGGTCGCTTAAACTTTTCACACTGTTAACATCCTCAACTTGCAGCATTTTGAGTCCGCTATACAATCCGGTGCCTTCCATATCCCCCTTCTGTCGGATTCATTTTATGAACTCAATTATTGGTATCGTAGCCATACTATTCCTAGCATGGCTACTTTCTACAAATAGAAAAAATATAAAGCTGAGAACGGTGTCGTTTGCGTTTGCTTTGCAGGTACTGTTTGCGTTGTTGGTTTTATATGTACCAGCAGGACGAGATGCGCTGAATTCAGTGAGCAGCGTTGTGTCGAATTTGATCAACTATGGTCAAGAGGGCATTGCGTTTTTATTCGGTAATTTGGCGACAGGGGGCTTCACCTTTGCGATCAATGTTCTGGGTATCATCGTTTTCTTCTCCTCTCTTATCTCAGGTCTTTATCACATAGGTGTGATGCCAAAAATCATTAACTTTATCGGTGGTGGTATTCAAAAGCTGCTTGGTATCGGTCGTGCTGAGTCTTTGTCTGCTACGGCGAATATCTTTGTTGGCACTATTGAAGCACCATTGATGGTAAAGCCTTACCTAAAACACATGACTGACTCGCAGTTCTTTGCAGTTATGACAGGTGGTTTAGCGTCAGTTGCTGGCGGAACGTTGGTTGGTTACGCATCACTGGGTGTCGACCTCAACTATCTTATTGCTGCTGCATTTATGTCTGCACCTGCCGGCTTGTTGATGGCAAAAATTTTAATGCCAGAAGATACGGATAAAGCAGCAGATATCGACATTAGCCAAGTTGAAATTCCACGTGCAACCAACGTAGTAGAAGCATTAGCCGATGGTGCCATGGCGGGAGTACGCATTGCGGTATCGGTCGGTGGTACGTTACTGGCGTTTATTAGTGTCATTGCAATGCTAAACGGAATGTTAGGCTGGATAGGTGATCTGATTGGGACCCCCTTAAGTTTTGAGCTCATCCTAGGTTTTGTGTTTGCGCCAGTCGCTTGGTTGTTGGGTATACCATGGCAAGAGGCAACCACAGCAGGCTCGCTGATTGGTAACAAGATTGTGGTGAATGAGTTCGTCGCTTTCATCCAGCTTGCAGAAGTGAAGTCTCAACTTAGTGAACACTCACAAGCAATCGTGACGTTTGCTTTGTGTGGCTTTGCAAACATCTCAAGCATGGCGATGCTGATTGGTGGGTTGGGCTCTTTGGTACCAGAAAAGCGTGCATTTGTTTCTAAGCATGGTTTCCGTGCGATTATCGCTGGTGTCATGGCGAACTTAATGAGCGCTTCGATTGCGGGCGTGATTTTAAGTCTGTAATTGAAATAGATATCAACAATTAGCAAAAAGGCTCCTTGCGGAGCCTTTTTCGTATCTGAAGTTTTACGCTATTTGTCTGTGTGGAACTGTTCGCAAGCGAGCATTGTGTTCTCAATTAAACTTGCGACGGTCATTGGGCCAACACCACCAGGAACAGGAGTAATAAAGCTCGCACTTTCACGTGCTTTGTCGTATTCCACGTCACCAACTAGTTTGCCTGAATCAAGACGGTTAATACCGACATCGACCACCACTGCGCCTTTTTTAATCCACTCACCAGGGATGAAGTTAGGCTTACCAACCGCAACCACGACAACGTCAGCTTGACGCACATGACTCTCTAGGTCTTTGGTAAAACGGTGACATGTTGTTGTTGTGCAGCCCGCAAGCAGCAGCTCAAGTGTCATTGGACGACCAACAATGTTTGATGCGCCAACCACAACCGCATGTTTACCACGTAGCTCAATGTTGTAACGGTCGAGTAGGGTAATTATGCCCTTTGGCGTGCAAGAGCGAAGCTTTGGAATACGTTGCGCAAGACGGCCAACGTTATAAGGGTGGAAGCCATCCACGTCCTTCTCTGGGTGAATGCGCTCTAAAACATGTGTTGTGTCTATGCCCGCAGGAAGGGGTAATTGCACTAGAATGCCGTCAATTTCATCATCGTTGTTTAATTCATCAATCAGCGCTAGTAACTCTTCTTCTGAGCTAGACGCAGGAAGGTCAAAAGACTTAGAAACAAACCCAACTTCTTCACATGCGCGGCGTTTGCTACCGACATAAACCTGAGAAGCAGGATCTTCACCAACTAGAACCACTGCTAAACCAGGAGCACGTAGCCCAGCTTCAACACGTGCTTTAACACGTGCAGCCACTTCAGATCGAACAGTTTGGGAAATGAGAGTTCCGTCTATATTTTGAGCAGTCATGACTTTCCTTATAAATTAAGAAGGCAGATTATCTGCGGCGCATTGTCGCAGAATTTCTTATCAACATCCATACGCAAACGTTTGCTTTGTGGTGTTTTTGAACATTAAGCGTTTTAATGGACTTTTTTTAGGCATTCAGATCAGAATGTTATGAAAACCCGTTGATTTACCCGTTTGAACTCGTATAATCCTGTCCCTGTAGCGCGCCCTTAGCTCAGCTGGATAGAGCACGTCCCTTCTAAGGATGTGGTCATTGGTTCGAATCCAATAGGGCGTGCCATTTATTCAAAAGCCTCGATAACTCTTTGAGTTGTCGGGGCTTTGTCGTTTTTAGGTTTTTGGCTGTAATTGCCACTCTATCTACAACTTTTGAATGGCATTCTAGCCATTGCAATTTCTAGCAATTAATATGGACGCATATTAATTACCTTTCGTTAACCTTTATGCCTGCCACTTCTAACTTTTATGACCGACACGCCGACTCTTTCGCGAAGCAATACACATCGATCCAGTTTGAGGATGTCCACGCGAGTTGGAGAGTCTTCTGGCCCCAGGCTGGAGATCGTGTGTTAGATGTTGGCGCGGGCTCTGGTCGAGACGCGAAATGGATGGCTGAGCATGGGTGTGAAGTTGTTGCGATTGAGCCTGCTCAAGCACTTCTAAGGCTTGGTAAGTCTTACTGTGGCGATTCCGTTACTTGGCTTGAAGATGCATTACCTAAGCTTGAGAAAACCATTAATCTTGGCTTTCGCTTCGATTTAATTCTTGTCAGTGCGGTATGGATGCATCTTGCGCCTACGCACCGTGAACGTGCATTTCGCAAACTTGCAAATTTGTTAGCGCCTAATGGTCGATTGGTGATTAGCCTTCGTCACGGTGACTTTTCTGACGGTCGTAAAGCTTATCCCGTATCGGTTGAAGAGCTCGAAAAGTTTGCAAAGAATAGCGCTTTAATGGTGAGAAACGTATCTCTCGATGACGATCAGTTAAAGCGAACGGGTGTATCTTGGCAAACTGTAGTGATGTCTTTGCCTGATGATGGTTCCGGTGATCTGAATAAGGTTCGCCACATTATCGTCAATGATTCCAAATCGGCTACCTATAAGCTCGCACTACTACGTACTTTACTACGTATTGCAGACGCTCATTCTGGTGCAGTGGTTGATCGCAGCGAAGGTAAAGTTGCAATCCCATTAGGATTAGTTGGCTTATATTGGATTCGTCAATTTAAGCGTTTAATCGATAAAGAGAACATCCAGCAAAGCTCGAACTCGTCTAAAGGGCTAGGTTTTATAAAGCCCGATGGCTGGGGCAGACTTTCCCATTTAAGTCCTGATGATCTTGCTATAGGCACGACATTTTTTGGTGAAGATGCAGTGGCGCTTGATAAAGCGATAAAAGACAGCTTAAAAACCATAAAAGATGGTCCCGTCACTTTTACCTATCAAGGTGATAAATCAAACCCTTACTTTGAAATGATTCGTTCAGCTAAGAAGCCAAAACGTTCAATTGTTGTGGATAGCGAGTTCCTCGAAGGTTATGGGCTGTTTGTGTTGGATGAAAGCCTTTGGGATTGTTTTCGATTGTATAACTCTTGGATTGAGCCGCTGGTGGTCAACCAATGGATTATGGAAATGCAACGATTTCGGTCTAATCAAGAGCGGGGTATTCCACTGCAAACGTATCATGATTGTTTGGTCTGGATTGATAAAGACCATGATACGCGAGTCGTGCGAAAGAGAATTGAACAGTTGAAGCTCAGCCATTGCGACATTGTCAGTGTATGGAGTGGAAGCAAATTACGAAATGAGTATCACGTTGATCACTGTTTGCCATTTGCTTATTGGCCCAACAATGATAAGTGGAACTTACTACCAACATCTAAGGTTGAAAACCTAAACAAGCGTGATCGTATTCCTGCTAGCTATCGATTAAACGCATCCAAGCCGCGAATTTTGGATTGGTGGCAGTTAGCTTGGGGAGAGACGGATAATTTGAGTCGGACGTTTTTTACCGAGGCTTCATTGTCGCTACCTAATGTGCCTGCATCTTGTCAAGATTTTGAGCATGTCTTTGAAGCGATGGGATTACAAATTCGTGGTGTTAAAAGTCGCCTTTGTATCGCGGAATGGTAATGTCTTGTTTGCCGTTACAGCGTGATATATGAACCTGATAGGCAACCAACAAAAAAGCGCTGGTTAACCAGCGCTTTTGCATTTACTAAGGGCATTACATCTTTTTAAAGATGATGGAGGTGTTGATGCCGCCAAAGGCGAAGTTGTTACTCATCAAATATTTCACGTCCAGCTCTCGGCCTTGTCCGGCGATGTAGTCTAAATCACCACATTGCTCGTCGAGGTTTTTTAGGTTGAGCGTTGGGTTGAACCAGCCTGTGTGCATCATTTCTAAACCTAGCCACGCTTCAATCGCGCCACAGGCGCCTAGTGTGTGGCCAAAGTAGCTCTTGAGTGAACTTATTGGCACTTTGCCCAGAGCATTCGCTGTTGCGTTGCTTTCCGCAATATCGCCGCGGTCGGTGGCAGTGCCGTGAGCAGATACATAGTCGATCTTCTCAGCAGGAATCCCCGCGTTTTGCAAAGCCATTTCCATACAGATTTGCATGGTTTCCATCTGTGGTTGAGTGACGTGTGCGGCATCACAGTTGCTGGCAAAACCGATGATTTCTGCATAGATTTTCGCGCCACGAGCGACGGCGTGTTCGTACTCTTCCAGAACTAGCGTTCCCGCACCTTCACCAATCACCAAACCATCGCGATCGGAGTCATAAGGTCTTGGTGTGCTTTTCGGGTCTTCATTCTTTAGACTGGTGGCAAAAAGGGTATCGAAGACAGCGGATTCCGTTGGGCACAATTCTTCAGCGCCACCAGCAACCATGACCGTTTGGTAGCCGTGCTTGATCGCTTCGTAGGCGTAGCCGATTGCTTGGCTGCCAGAGGTACATGCACTGCTGGTTGGGATCACTCGGCCTTTCAAACCGAAAAATAGACCAACGTTCACTGCCGTGGTATGCGGCATCATCTGCACGTAAGTCGTTGCGGTGATCGCTTTAGTGGTTTTCTCATTCAGCATGACACCAAATGCGCCGATTGCGTCAGTACTGCCTGTTGATGAGCCGTATGCGATACCCGTTTGACCATTGGTGAGTACGTCGTTACCAATCAAACCTGCTTGGCTCAGTGCGTTTTCTGTTGCGACGGTCGCCAATTTAGAAACACGCCCCATGCCGCGTACTTGCTTGCGCTTGTAGTGCTTTGGCAGTTCAAAATCTAAAATTGGTGCCGCGAGCTTGGTGTTCAAACCATCATACTGTTCGTAAGAAGGCATGTATTGCGTCGCGTTCTGGCAGTCACGCAGTTTTGGCTCGACAGATTGCCAATTGTTACCAAACGCAGTCACGCCCGACATTCCGGTTACAACGACTCGACGGTTCATACTAGGCCTCCGTTTACCGAAATGACTTGGCGAGTTACATAGCCTGCGATGTCAGACATAAGGTAACTGACTAAACCAGCAACTTCTTCTGGCTCTCCCATGCGGCGCAAAGGAATTTGCGGCATCGCATGTTCTTTCACGTGTTCGTCTACCATGCCTGTGTCGATAAGCCCTGGAGCAACGCAGTTGACGGTGATTTTGCGTTTTGCCAGTTCAAGCGCGAGTGATTTTGTTGCACCAATTACGCCCGCTTTCGCTGCGCTGTAGTTAGTTTGACCACGATTCCCCATTAGGCCAGAGACTGATGCAAGCGTAACAATTCGGCCGCCTTTGCGCTTTTGCACCATTGGCATAACACAAGGGTGAAGAACGTTGTAGAAGCTATCTAAGTTGGTATGAATCACACCATCCCATTCTTCTTCGGTCATCGCAGGGAAAGCGGTATCTTTTGTGATGCCAGCGTTGTTTACGACGCCATAGTAAGCGCCGTGTTCGGCGATATCGGCTTCTAGCTTCTCACGACAATCTGCACGGTCACTGATGTCGAATTGGATAAGACGACCGCTACCACCATGCTGTTCGATGGTGTTTAGGGTGTCTTGCGCGCCTTGTTGATCGCCCATGTAATGGACAATGACTTGGAAACCATCTTTGGCTAATTGAACGGCAATGGCTTTACCGATGCCTTTGCTGGCACCTGTAACGAGGACTTGTCGGGTCATTGTTGACTCCTGATTTTCATTTCTTGTAATTTTTCTTCTGATGGAACGTAAACGTTCAATTGGCAAGTCGCTACAACAGTTCCTTGTAGCTCAATACGGGCTGAAAAAACCGCCATACCGTTATCTTCCATAACTTTTTCAGCATACACATCGAGCACCTGTCCGCGAGAAAACGTATCGCATTCAGACGTGTATCGACGGCTACCAAGCAAAAAGCCAATCGGTGGCGCTTGTTCTTTCATTAATGCGTGGTAACCAGACCACGCCGCGACAGATTGCGCCATAAACTCAATGCCAACGTAAGCTGGCACGGTTTGAGAGGTCGAGTCGAAGAACGGGTTGTGTTCTGCGATATCAACCTGGCAGTGAATCGTATCTTGTTGAACATCCAAAGCACGATCGACCAAGATCATTGGTTTGTCGTGTGGCAAAAGTTGTTCGATGGGAGGAAGTTTAGTCATGAGAGTAACCAAAAATAAGACTAATATTATTGCCACCAAAAGCAAAAGAGTTGCTGAGAATCGCTTTGTTACCGAGTTTGGTTGGCGTCTCAACTAACGATATATGGATATCGTCTGCTTTGGTTTCGCAGTGCTGTATTGGCAAATCAAGGTTGTACTTGAGAATATGCCAAGCGATCGCGGCTTCCGTTGCACTTGCTGCGCCTAATGTGTGTCCGGTAAGTGGCTTTGTCGAGCTGACGGGAACGGAGTCACCAAAGCAGCGATGAATGGCTTTGCTTTCCATCGCATCGTTTAACGGCGTTGCTGTGCCATGCGCGTTGATGTAACCAATGTCTTGCGCTGTAAGTCCTGCATTGGCCAACGCTTTTTTCATCGCTTCTTCTGCGCCCAACCCTTCTGGATGTGGTGCGGAAATATGGTGTGCGTCTGAGCTGTCGCCAGCACCGAGAAGAGCAACGGGCGCAGGTGTTTTGCTTAGCAACATTAATGCTGCGGCTTCGCCGATATTGATGCCGTTACGATGTTGGTCAAACGGTTTGCAAAGAGTATCGGATAGAGCTTCTAAACCGTTAAAGCCGTTTAGTGTGAGGCGACAAATGCTATCCACACCACCCACAATGACCGCATCAACAATGCCAGAGCGAATCAGGCGTTGCGCGGTTAAAAAGACACGACCACTAGAAGAACAGGCGGTTGAAACTGAGTAATGTGGGCCGCTCAAATCAAAGTAGGCGGCAATAAAATCGCTGCAGTTGCCAAGCTCTTGTTTGGTGTAATGGTAGTCGACAGGAAAATTACCGTTTGCCAGCTTTTCACCAAATGCGATTTCGCCATCTGAAATGCCAGATGTGCTGGTGCCGATCACGACCGCGATACGGTCACGACCATATTTAGCAATGGCGTCACGCACGTCGCCTTCGATTTGCTGCAAAGCCGAAAGTGCGAGGCGGTTGTTTCTCGTATCAAACTGGCTGAGTGCGGGTGGTAATTGCGGTAACGTCTGTGCAATTCGACCGATTACTGTTTGGCGGCCTGAATTTAAAATATCTTGGTCAACCACCATGTTGGATGGCTTCGCTCCCGATAAACACTGGTGGATGAGCGCATCATCTTGTCCCATGGCAGAGTGAAAGCCACAGGCCTGAATATACAAAGGTTGAGAAGAGCGAATAGGCATATTGTTATTCTAAATTGTTCTTAATTAATCTGATGTTGCAGTGTTTGAATAGAAATTGAAAACTGATGTTTGAGGTGATGAAAATCAATCTTACCCTCTAACTTGTTAGAAGAGCTGTATTGAATCTCAATGATCTTTTCACCGTCGCTATCAAAGATGGCGCGAGAATTATTTTTATCAATAATTCGCCACCTTACCTCATTTAACGATCCTTCCCAAGCGGAACTCGGCCAGAGCGTGATCATCAGGTTAAATAATACCTGTTCTGGCTGCGGTAGCGAACCTTGTAAACCATTGAGCACTTCGGTTTGAATTTGTTCTCCATCGTAAGACAGTGAGAGTACTCTTGTCCCCCAGGATGAGAAGCCTGCCAGCACCACTTCGTTGTTGGTCACTTGCAGTTGTACCGGAAGTTGCTCAGATGTGGTTTTACCATCTATTGCCCAAGAAGCCGTAATTAACTGACTGGCAGACAACTGATAGCCCAAGCTTGCGGGAGTGGGTAAGCTAACTTGGGTGTGCTCGGCAATGTCGACCTGAGGCGTCGATTGGTGAGGGACCACGCTGCATGCACTTAAAAACAGGCTCAGTGCGAATAACGTCGCGCAGCGAAAGGCGTGATTGAAAATCATGACGTCGTTTCCTCTGTTTTAATTGCAATCGGAGAGAGCAGCCAAGCGACAAAAATACCACTTAACACCGTAATGCCGAAACTGTGAATCGCGTGAGTTTGGCTGAGTGACAGCAACCCAAATGACAACACAGTGGTCATTGCCGAAAGGGTGATCGCCAATAGTGTGCTCACACTGCGGGCTTTCTCGGCAAAGAACAGAGTGTAATCGATCCCGATACCAAGAATGAGCACCAAGCCAAGCAAGTTGAACAGGTTTAATGTTGTTCCCATCGCGACAGCAGTTGCAAGACCGCAGGCGCAAGCAATCAATGATGGCAGTATAACTCGCCAACTGTGTTGCAGACCGTACCGCTTGATTAATACCAGAAAGATCAAAGCACTGGCGGCTGCCAATAGCTCCATGATTTTGATTCGGTATTCACCAAATAGGGCGGATATTTCTTCAGCTTTGTTTAGGTAAACAACATCAGACTGTGATTTGGCAAATGCCTTAACAACAGCGGAGTCTTGCAATTGGTTTAACACCACTACCGTTGCCGATTTTCCTTTGATCTTACCCAAATGAAGAAAACGTACAGGCGCTGATACCGGGTTTTGCAAGTACTGTTCAACCGTAACAGGGATAAAGTCGGCGTCCATTTTGGGCTTTTTACTTAAGCCCAGCCCGGAAGTAAGTGGGCTGGATTGTGTCGCGTAAAGATCGCGAATCAATTGATAGTCTTGTTGCTGACGTTCCACTGAGCTCAAGTAGCGGCTCAGGCTCTGGTAGCTTTCGATGGTGCTGTCCGCTTTCCACGCTTCTAAAGTTGGTGTCAAAGACTCCAGCTTTTTCATTAGGCTTTCGTCATCGTCGGCGGTAACGACCAACATTTGCTGCGAAGATTGCATGCCACTGAGCGTCGTAATCAAGGTTTCTTGCTGCTTGAGATCTTTCGGCATCGTTTGCAGCAGACGAATGTCGTCATCGTAGTTCAATTGCAGCAAGAAAAAGCCACTCGCAACCACACATAACATCGGTAATCCGACTTTAATTCGAGGTTGATTCCAAAGCGTTAACCATTTCGCCAACAGTGATTGTCCTGGTAAGTTCGAAATGGATCGCGATGGGTTACGAGCCAGTATCGGATACCAAGCCACCACGGTGATGTAAGCAGCAATCAGACCAATGGATGAAAACAGCGCAAGCTGCTGCAAACCTGGAAACGGTGCCACTAACATGCCCAAATAGCCGATCAAACTGGTGATTAAGCCAAGTGTGATAGCTATGAAAATATGCTTTAATCCTTGCTCGCTATCCCATTCATTTCCCGCCGCAAGACGTTCGGTTAGGTAGTGGAATGCGTAGTCGATAGACACGCCGATTAAACTTGCACCAAACACTAAGCTGAACAGATGGACTTTTCCAAAAATCCACGTCGTAACGGACAAAGCAACGAGCAAACCAATGGTGATGGAAAGCAGTGCCAGAGACAGTGGCATCACACTACGAAAGACCAACACGAGCAATGCAATGATACCGAGCAGAGAGAACACACCGATGGTACTGATCTCCGATTTGGCACTTTGCGTACCAAAGTTGGCGTAAAATAGAACGCCAGTATGTGCCACTTTAGCGCCATATTTCTGCGCGACGCTTTGCTCTAGCGCTTGAATGTCAGGGACGGCAAGCTGCCCAGTTAGGCTATAAGGCGAGTCTTTTAGCTCAGCAGTAATAAGCAAGTATTGAGCACCGTCTTTTTCGACGAACAGATAGCCGTTATCCAATCGGAAAGAGGACGATTGCTGGGTAACTTGGCTTAAATAATCACGAAATAGCAAGAAAGGATCATTTTGTAACTCTTGCCCAGTCACTCCAGAAAACGGGTTGTACAGAGACTGAATCACATTCTGCACTTGCTGCTCTGGATTTTTGCTTAAACGCTCTCGTTGTTCAGGCGTCAGCAATTGGAAACGGTGCTTAAAGTAGTAACTCGCCCAAGCTTGCTGCTCTTGAGGTGAGATTTTTCCCACCACATCGCGAAAATGATTACTTTGTCGTAACCCCTTATCAAATTCAGTGGCCGCTGCAAAAAGGGCATTTTTGTCCGGCGCTGTGATCACGAAAATGACTTTGTCGCTCATACTTGCCGAGACCGACTCAAAGGCTTGCTCAGCCACTGGGTTTTGTTGGTTCTTCGGCAACAGTTTTAAAATGTTGGTCTCAATCGGAGATTCTGCACTCCAAACCCATTGTTTGAGTAGCAACGCGCCCGCTAAAACAACGAGATTGAGCCAAACCAGAGCAAAGGTATGAGTGCCAAGACTGAGTTTAGAAACGGAATTGAGCGTCTTCGGCATCCGTGAGTTCCTGAGGTAGAGAGGTCTGGTTTGTAAACGTGATTTCGGTCTTATCGCCGCGCAGCTCTTGCAGGGTTAGGCGATCAATATGCGTTTTACCGGAAAGGGTGATGGCTTTAAACACCGCATTTAATGGCGACTGTTTGGGCACTAAAACGAGCTGCCACTGATTGTTCTCAACTGAAAAATCGAGTGTGAATTGTTCTTGCAGTGCAGAAGTATCCCCGTGGAACACGGATAAAAACACATGGCTAAAGTAGAACGCCATTGGGTTTTCTTCTGCAGAGATCGTTTTCGGAGCTTGGTCGGCAAAAGTCTGACGAAGTTTGTTTTCCGTCAATACCAAATTGACTGCGAAAGGTTCTGTTTGTTGCCACAACAAGCCATGTGTTTTGCTCAGTGTGAACTGACCTTTAGAGGTTAAAGGTTGACTAAACATTTCCAGATGACGCTGCTGCGTAAAATCTCCGCGTACGATTTCATGCTGAGACAACTGCTGTTGAAGCGATGCCAAATCCGTTACGTTTGCTGTCGGTGTGGCCAGTGCTGGAACAGAAAATATCAACAAAAAAGAGAGTAACCACTTTTGCATTAGTTCCGGCTCCCATGGTTGTGCCATTGCTCTACTTTATCTAAAAAGACTGCTGGAGACACAAAGCACATCTCTTGCTTTTCAATGGATACGGCGACTTGCGTTGTATGCGCTTTGCACATACGTTGATTCGTTTCGGCGTCGTAAATCACGTAATCCACACGTAAGCGGTTTTCCCACTCAGTGAGTTGCGCGGTAATGCGAATGGTGTGATTAAACGGAATCGCCTTGACGTATTTAACGCGCGTGTCGATGATCGGCCACATGTACCCAGAGTCTTGCATATCGCGATAGCTGTATTGGATCTTCTCCATCAGCACACGACGCGCTTCTTCAAAATACCGAAAGAAGTTGCCGTGATATATCACGCCCATCGGGTCAGCATCTTGGAATGAGGTGACCATAGTCACCTCCGCTTCTAATGGGTAGAGAACCTGCTCTTGCATTATACCTCCGCGTAGAGTGGCCAATGACGTTGCTGAATGCGTTCAATGAAATGACGCAAATCTTGTTCCAATGGGCGATCTTCAATCACAAACTCAAACTCGCTCAGCACGGCGTCACGAATTACTCGCAAACTCTGACTCATGTGGTGTTCGTCCAATTCGTTATGACGACGACGAATCTCAACCGCTTGAACGCTTGCTAGGAGTGAAGCCGCAGCAACTTGCTCTGTTAACTCAAGTACGCGTAAGCAATCACGAGCCGCAATGGTGCCCATGCTCACTTTGTCTTGGTTGTGACATTCGGTTGAGCGAGAAAAAACGCTCGCTGGCATGGTGTTTTTCAACGCTTCTGCCGTCCAAGCTGAGATACCAATCTGAACCGCTTTAAAGCCGTGGTTGATCGGTTTACGCTCGCCTTCTGCACCGGTTAAGTTAAACGGCAGGCCGTTATTGAACTTGTAATCCATCAGTTGCGCCATCTGACGGTCCAGCAAATCAGCCAAGTTGGCAATGTTCACTTTCAACGTATCCATCGCCATTGCGATATGACCACCGTAGAAGTGACCGCCGTGGAGAACGCGCTCGTTGTCGCCATCGATAATTGGATTGTCGTTGGCACTATTTAGTTCATTCTCAATCAATTGACGTAGCCAAGGCAGTGAGTCTTGCACCATGCCAATTACGTGTGGCGCACAACGCAGCGAGTAACGATCTTGCAGTCGGTCGCTATTGCGTGGCGGACGTTCAGCATTGAGATCATCACGCAGCCAAGCCGCAACTTGCTGTTGACCTGGGTGAGGTTTTACCGCAAACAACGCTTCATCAAAGTGGAAATCGTTACCTTGCATACCCACAGAGACCATTGCGGTAATCTTGGTGCACAGCTGCGCTAGGTATTCTACGCGTTTGTAGGCAAGACAGGCGAGAGCAGTCATCACGGATGTACCGTTCATTAACGCCAAACCTTCTTTTGGTTTTAGGCGAATTGGCTCAATGCCCAGTTCTGAAAACACTTCTTGTGTTGATCGCACATCGCCTTTGTAAAGTACTTCACGCTCGCCAATCAAGGTCGCCGCTAGGTACGACAGAGGCGTTAAATCGCCACTTGCGCCCACCGAGCCTTCCTGTGGAATACGCGGCGCAATGTCGTGGTTGATAAGCGTAACGATTTGGTTCAACAGATCGTGAGACACGCCAGATACGCCTTGCGACAATGAACATAAACGTGTTGCTAGCACCGCACGAGCTTGCTCATGAGAAAGGATTTGACCTAAGCCACAGCCATGGAAGCGCGTAAGGTGCAACGGAAGTTCATCCACAAGAGCGGGTGGAATCGCCACGGTGCATGAATCACCATAACCCGTGGTTACGCCGTAAATAACGCCTTCTTCTTTCAGTAACCGTTCCAGAAACGCCACGCCACGATCAATCTTCGCGGTAAATTCTGGCGAGGTGTTCATGTTTGCCTTTGCACCTTGAGCAATGGCAACGACATCTTCGATGGTTAAAGATTGGGCACCAAAAGTGATGTTGTGATTATTGTTGTTTGTCATGTGGCTGATTACTTAAAGTCCAGAAGTTAAAAAAGTTGTACCACTGTAACGGTGCTTGCAGTGTGTGGTGTTCTAATCTTTGTGCGTACTGTTGAACAACGCGTTCTAGTGCCTGCTGACGCTCCTTGCGTGGTAGCGTGACTTGGTCACTAAAGTGTTCAAAGTACACATTAAAATGCGGAGTGTTCGCTTCATCGTCGCGTAGGCCGAAGAGTAAGTAAACCGGCGCTTTTAATACCGAGGCTAGCATGAATGGGCCTTGCGGGAATGGTGCAGGTTTACCAAGAAAATCTGCCCAAACGACACGATTTTCTTTGCTGGTGGAAGTGCGATCGCCAACGATCACCACCCATTCGCCTTGCTCGATTTTTTGTTGAAGCAGAATCGCGGTGTCTGGTCCCATTGAGCTGACTTGAATCAGATTCAGTTCCGAATTTGGGTTTACCGCCTTCATTACCGCATTAAATTGTTCAGCGTGTTGGGTAAATACCAAGGCATTGATTTTGACATGAGAGTGTCGACGACCAAGCGCACGGCAGAGTTCGATATTGCCAAGGTGCGAGCCTAAAATGAGTACGCCTTGTTTTTTCTGCGCCATCTCTTCGAAATGATGCTGGCCGTGAATGGTTAGGTTATCGACGTTAAAGTCACCTTGCCATGCTGCCAGTTTGTCGAGCATGGTACGCCCAAAGGAAAGCAGATGATGATAGCTGTCCAACTGCTTTGGCAGTGCGATGTTCTGCTGCGCTGCGTAGTGCTGTAAGTTGTTCAGGTAAACCTCAGACGCTTCACGGGCAGATTTACCCGTGAAGTGGTAGTAGCGCATGACTAGCTTTAAAATCAGGTCGAACGCTTTTCTACCGAACAAGCGGTAAACCGCGAGCAAGGTTTTGATGCCTAAAATCGTGCCTTGTTCTTTTCGTTTCGACCAGTGGGCATTGCTGTCGTCTGTGTGACTGTGCTTTCTGGCGAGTAGCGAAGGAATGCGCGGCAACATGCCAAAAAATAGGCGAGTGT
Organism: Vibrio sp. D417a; assembly: GCF_030248595.1. Taxonomy (NCBI): domain Bacteria; kingdom Pseudomonadati; phylum Pseudomonadota; class Gammaproteobacteria; order Vibrionales; family Vibrionaceae; genus Vibrio; species Vibrio sp. D417a. The sequence continues at coordinate 117,147 of NZ_JAHGAM010000009.1, forward strand.
GCATCCAGCTTATCTTGACGTTGTCCCACAATGCGTCGAAGTGGGAAATGCCACCTTCAGGGTAGATCACGCGCGTTGGAACAAAATCAATGTCGACGCCTTCCCAATACATTCGCACTAGAATTTCGATATCAAAATCCATGCGTTTGCCGATGCTGTACTTGTTCAACACGGCGACCGTTTTCGCCACTGGGTAGGCGCGAAAACCGCACATGCTGTCTTTGATAGATAGTGACAAGGTTTCTATCCACACCCAAACGTGTGTAGCGTAGCGACCATACAAACGGGATTTGGGTACGCTCTCGTCGTATATCGGTTGGCCCGAAATCAGGTTATCTGGTTTTGTTTCGCTGGCGCTGAGCAATTTCGGCAATGCTTCTAGGTCGTGCTGACCATCTGCGTCGATTTGAATGGCGTGCGTAAAACCAAGTTGGTGAGCTTGATGTAGGCCAGCCATCACAGCGCCACCTTTGCCTTGGTTTTCTCTCAAACTAATCAGTTTTATCAGCCCTTGCTTGCTCAAAGCAGAAAGCGCTTGTTTGGTGTCTTCATTGCTGCCGTCGTCAACGGCCAGCACTGGCAAAGCGAAAGAGGATAACGACGCAACCACGTCTGCAATTGTGCTGCCGTGGTTGTAGCAAGGAATTAAAAAGCAGGGACGATAATCACTCACGTGACTCACCCAGTTTCATTTTTCCTGACGAGTGAGTCACCAAGGTTTCACCGTTTTTCGATGTGTACTTAAAGGTCAATTTCTCACGCTCATTGTCCCAAGAGAGTGAGAGGCAAACGTCGGCGTTTGGCAGAATCGGCTCTTGAAATTTGATGACTTCCATTCCTTTAAAGACCTTGGGAGTATTCAAATATTGAACGGCGTAGAACAACGCCCAGTCAATTTGAGTGACGCCGGGTAAAAGAGGAAAGTGACTGAAATGACCTTGGAAATCTAAGATGTCAGCATCCACTCGCAGCGACAGCTCCGCGGTATGGTCACTCACTTCAATATTCTGAATAGTTGGTTTTCTTTTTTCCATGTTACTAGCTTTATTGGAATAGTTTTTCAATTTCAGCAACTTGGCGTTTGCCTTGGCTGTTCAATGGAATTTCGTCGACCACTCGGAATTTTCTCGGGATAGCGATCGGTTCTAACCAATTGCGCAGTGCCTTGCGAAGTTCAAGCCAAAACTTGCCTTTACCAAGTTCATCAAGCACATCACCGCCTTTATCGTTAAGTACGATGATTGAGACTAACGTGAGGCGACCAGATTCTTCCATTGGGATCACCACGCTTTCTTGAACCCACGGCAATTGCTCTAAACGTTTTTCCACTTCGACAAGGGAAATACGCTTTTCTTCGACTTTGACGATTCGGTCAGTGCGTCCACGCAATTCAAAAGAAATACTATCATGGAAATAGCATTCATCCGCAGTTTGGTACCAAGTGTTTTCATCAATGTGTGGCGAGCGGAGCTTTAAACAATTTTCATGGTTAAGCTCGGCTTCAACACCAGGGAATAACGTCCAGGGAGTACTGGCTTCGTGCTGCTGACGGTAAGCAATGCCGCCGGTTTCTGTGCTGCCAAAAACTTCAATAGGAAGTGACCCAAACAACTGCTGGCTGTGCTGCGCCGCTTGGTTTGGCAAGGGGCCACCAGAAGAAAATACACACCGAATCGCAACCGGATCGTGCTCTTCACTGAGTCGTTTAAGTAACGCAGGGCTACTTACTAGCGTGGTGTCAGCATCGGCGTGATGGACAATTTGCTCTGGGAACTCTAGGTTGTGTGCTGAAAATGGACGTGCAGAGCACAAAGGCCACAATACGCGGAACAGCAAGCCGTAAATGTGTTGATGAGAAACGGTGCTTTCAACGCGTGTGTTGGCAACTGTGTCGCCCCATAGGTTATCTAGAATAGAAACTTCGATATCGAGCTGTTTAAGCGTTTTTGCAATGGCTTTTGGTGTGCCGCTTGAACCCGAAGTGAATAGCGTTATCGGTATTTCCGCTAGGTTTAATTCTCGCCAAAAATAAGGTTGTTTGGCCTCTGGCTCGTTAATCACGGTGGTTTCTAGCAATGATTGAGCTTCGATCAAAAGCGAGCTCACCAGTTCTGGAACCGAGACATCGGCATCATGCAGCAACAAATCGTAGTGCTCACTGAGCTCTTTGAGTGCTTCTGGTTGGTAATTACCAGGTAATACAATGGATTTTCCTGCATAACAACAAGCAAAAAAGCCAACGGCAAACAGGTAGCTGTTGCCAAAACACAACGCAATGTTTTGCGTTGGTTGGGTTTCTAACTGCTGAGCAAGTGTTGCGACGTGCTGCTGGAAATCACCCCACGTGATAACCGTGTCGCGCTCGTAAGAGACTGGGGATTGCTCAGAACTCTCTGCGATGAACAAGGTCGCTAGGGAGGTAAAGCTCGAATACGTTGTATTCATACGATTAGTGTTCCTTTCGAACAAATTGACGCACGATCCATTCTCCAGCGAACAAGCCACCAGCAAGTAAGTAGCTGATGAGGCCGTTATAAAGCGTCCATATTTTTACTGGTAGGAAACAGGTATAGAGTGCAACAGCAGCGTTGAGCGTAAAAAAGGCGCACCAAACCATCGTCACTTTGCGAGTGTAAGTCACGCCACTAGCCGGAAGGTCGGGTTCTTGCAAGCGAGCAAGCCTCTCTATGATCGATTGCGGCTGTTTTAAGCTCAGTCCAAATACACACAGCATACATACATTGACAACGACAGGGTAAAACTGAAGCCACCCATGTTGTTTAAACACCATGCCAAGCGTAATTAGGACAATGCCAACAGCGCCCGTAACGAGCGCCAAGAACTTAAACTCTTTTAGTGGGGTCTTATTTGCGACGAAAACACGCAAAAGTAACGCAGCAATTAACAAGCCCCCAACTAAGTTCAAGCCAAATTTATCTATACCGAAATAGACGGCGAAGGGGTAGGCAAACAGTACAATTGCAGACAGACCAGTCAGCAATTGGCGCATTAACTTTCCTTCAATAACTCAGTAACAGCGTTAACCACATCGTCGACGGTTCTTACTGTACTAAACTCTGCCGGCTTGATTTTTTTGCCAGTGACATTCTGTAGGTGTACGACCAAATCAACGGCGTCAATGCTATCAAGATCGAGATCTTGGTATAAGTGCGCATCTGATTGAATGTCGGCTGCATCAATTTCGAACAGCTCAACAAGCGCATCTTTAACTTGTTCAAATACTTGATCTTTATTTACATCAGTCATGAATATACCTACAACTTATTCATTAGTTTGAGAAGAAACGTATTTCGCTAGATTTGCTACAGACGCAAAGTGTTCGCGCGTATTTGAGTCGTCGGCATCAATAACGATGTTGTATTGTTTTTTTATTGCGAGTCCAAGCTCAAGCGCGTCGATAGAATCTAAGCCAAGTCCATCACCAAAAAGTGGTGCATCCGTTTCAATATCATCTACGGTTAAATCTTCAAGGTTTAAAGCATCAATAATAAGTTGCTTAATGTCGTTGTGTAACTGTTCCACTGGGACCTGCTTATTAATAAAAGTTTTCTGGAAAAATGTTTTCAGCTAGGTGCTGTTGTAAGCGTCGCGCCGCTATTGTCGGCGACGTAGTTTGCTTTATAAAGGGGGTAATCTCAACTTTATCCTTAACTTCAACCCTGAAAAAGGGCTTTGTTGCCGGTACTTGATACCATTTTTTCTCTTTTGTGAGGAAACTTGGCGTTACCGTAATATGGACAACTCTTAAATCTCGTTCTGTTCTTACCGCAATTTGTGCTGCACCGCGTTGTAATTTCGGCTCTACACCTGGTGTTGTTCTTGTTCCTTCAGGAAATATAAGCAACACGTTGCCTTTGTTAAATCGTTCATCACAGAGTGCTAATAAATCATCCGGTGCTTCATTGGGAATATATCCGGCTGCTTTTACGATGTGCTTCATAAAAGGATTCGACCATATTGCCGATTTTACTAAACAGTCGCAGCGATTTAATTGTGAAGCAATGAGAACGTAATCGATTAAACTAGGGTGGTTGGCAACAATTAAACAATTACGATCTTGTTGAAGAATATCGGCACCAATAATTTGATAATCGATTGCGCCACTTAGCTTCATCAATTTACAAAATGTGTTGAATGAATATCGAATCGCACCCTGAACTTTATATTCGCGTTCCGTTTGGTCTGAAACAAAAATACGAATGGTCGGAATAACAATGAAACTCAGTACTAAACCACCTAACCCAAATACTGAAAAACAAAAGCCTGTTGCTAGCACACGCCAATACTGATTTAAGCGAGTCATTTTTTGTGCCATTCCCAAGCTTGTTGCGGAGCGAAAATAGTCCACTGGCTTTTATCTAACAAGTATTGTTGCAAAAATACTAAACCTTGAGGAAGAGGATGACCCGAACGTTCTGCGTTTATGGAGCTTTGTATCGCGAACTTGTCTCCATGAGAAAGTATCAAGCCAAGTCCAAACCCTTTGTATTGTTGGTTTTCATATTCTAAGTAAGAGTCAGGCATAGGCTCATCAAAATCAACAAGCAGTACTTTTTTGTCAGGATTGTCGGACAAAAACAGCCATGCTTCTAATATTGCGCTTTGGAATGTGTTTTCTGCCGCAGCGATAGAAGTTAGGGGAATGGGTTGTTTAGTTGCGATAGTGGCAAGCCCTGCGGCGGTATTGTGCACCGATTGAGAAAAAGCCATCGGAGACGCCTCTTCTCCATTAATTATATCTTCAACTAGTGCGACGCTGCGATGCAGTTCACCATGACGGCTTGAAAATACAAGGTAATCAACTTGATGTTGATTAAGTATTTCGATTGCAGTTTGTACCGCCAGTTTACTGAGTGGGCTCATTCTTCTGCGCATCATCGCAGGAATATTTGCAACATTGATTTTGCCATCTTCTGGCCATTTTATCTCTGTTGCCCATTGTTTCCATTCATTGGATTCGGATAAACCGAATGAATTCGCTGTCCACGCATCAATATTGAACGAAATGTTGATCTTCGAGTTTGGCATATTGGGTTAAATTGTTTATTTTACAGCTCGATACAAATTGGGGTTGACCCAAATTCACAATAAAAAGGAAATTATCATGTCGCGTTTTAAGCTGTATGTCTCGTTATTATTAACTTTGCTTCTTGTTGGTTGTGGACGAGTACAACCTGTAATGAATGTGGAGGATACTCCAGTTGCTTATGATCTTCAAAATAAACAAGTAAAAATGGCCATAGTGCAATCAGCAACTAACCGAGGCTGGACGATCGAAGAAGTAAGCCCTGGTGTTCTTATTGCAAAAATCCACGTTCGTAAACACTCTGCAGAAGTAAAAATCCCATACAATAATAAATATTACTCAATTATTTATCTCAACTCAGTAAATCTCAAAGCAAGTGATGGCAAAATCCACCGCAATTACAATCGTTGGGTAAACAACTTGAATGTTGATATTCAGCGAGCTATTGCATTGTTGGGCAATCAATCTCAACAATAAAACTATTAATTGCAGTTAGGTTTTTCCGTGTTAAATCAAAATAATGACCCTTTTAATGCTTTTGAAGCGAAGACAGAAGCTCAGAAGTTATCTTTTGCACCAATCGTGTTCCAGACCGCCAAAACGCTTCGAGATTTAGGTATTTTAGCCGCTTTAGACAGCGCTGGCGCTCAAGGCATGAGTGCCACAGATATTGCCGAGAAAACGGGAGTATCAGAATATGGTGTTAAAGTACTGTTGGATATGGCGATTAGTGCGCATATTGTTTTATGGGAACGACCTAACTATTCGCTTGCAAACCTTGGTTTTTACCTTCTTCATGATGGTATGACGAATGCAAACATGGATTTTACGGCAGATGTTTGTTACGCCGCGATGATGCATTTGACGGAAGCAATTCAAGAAGGTAAACCGTCTGGTTTGAAAGAGTTGGGCAATTGGGAGACCATCTATCAAGGTCTATCGACGTTACCAGAACAAGCCAAACAGAGCTGGTTTAAGTTCGATCATTTCTATTCGGATCGCTCGTTCCCGCTTCTGCTTAAAGAGGTATTTGCAAGCAAGCCAAAGCATCTTGTGGATATTGGCGGAAATACGGGAAAATGGGCGATTCAGTGTTGTAAACATGACCCTGACGTTCAAGTGACGATTGTTGATTTACCGCAGCAATTAGAAGTAGCGATGAAGAATGTTTCAAAAAATCAGTTCGTCGAGCGTGTACGTCCATACCCTGCAAACATGCTTGATAAAGCACAAACATTGCCGGAGCATGCTGACGTTTGGTGGATGAGCCAGTTCTTGGATTGCTTTTCCCCAATTGAGATCCTCAATATCCTTAAAAAAGTTAAAGCCCAGTTAACGAAGGGAGATACTATTTACGTATTGGAGCTGTTTTGGGATGCTCAAAAATACGCGGGAGCTTCCTATAGCCTTAATGCCACTTCTCTTTATTTTACCTGTTTAGCTAACGGTAATAGTCGCTTTTATCGCAGTGATGATTTCTTAGAAATTGTCGAAGCGGCAGGTTTATCTGTCGTTGAAAGAACCGACAATATTGGCCTTGGTCATACCTTATTAAAACTACAAGCAAACTAAATTCAGAATGAAAACAGAGCTCAAGCAAGTTGTTGTCGTAGGAGCGGGGCCATCAGGTTCAACCGTTTCTGCGTTATTAAAATCGCGTGGCATAGATGTTGTTGTCTTAGAAAAAGCGACTTTTCCACGCTTTTCCATAGGAGAAAGCCTGCTCCCTGCATGTATGGAAGTTGTTGAACAAGCAGGAATGACCAATGCAGTAAAGCAGTTTGGCTTCCAGTATAAAGATGGTGCTGCATTTCGTCGTAATGGCGTATACACCCAGTTCGACTTTACAAACAAATACACGCCAGGACCGGGCACGACGTTTCAGGTTCAACGTGCCAACTTTGATAAAGTATTGGCAGATAGCGCTGAAGAGCAAGGCGTAGAGATTCGCTATCAGCATGAGCTGCTCAACCTAGTGTTTGAAGGGAAAAAGTCTCGATTAGAAGTGCTCGACTCAAATAAGAAGGCTTATCAAATCGAAGCAGATTTTGTGTTGGATGCAAGTGGCTTTGGGCGTGTTTTGCCACGCTTGTTGGAGCTAGAAGAACCTTCTTGTCTTCCGCCTAGAAAAGCGATCTTTACCCATATCGAAGATCATATCTCTCCCCAAGAGCCGGAATACGATCGCAACAAAATTTTAATTTCAGTTCATCCTGAAAATCACGACGTATGGTACTGGCTAATCCCATTCTCTAATGGTACTTGTTCGTTTGGTGTGGTGGGTGAGCCAGAATTTTTCGAACAATACCCAGAAGATAAGATTGCAGCGTTGCAGCAGTTAGCCAATGAAGAGCCGGGTTTGGCTTCTTTGTTGCGAAATGCGAATTACCCGAATCCAGCAGGCGAGTTGGGTGGCTATTCTGCTAACGTCAAACGTTTAGCGACAGAGCACTACGCGTTGCTTGGTAATGCAGGTGAGTTTCTTGATCCTGTATTTTCATCGGGTGTCACTATCGCCATGAAATCGGCAGACTTTGCAGCGGACTGCGTGGTTCGTCAGCTGAATGGTGAAAAGGTTGATTGGCAAGAAGAGTACTCGCAACGCTTAATGGTGGGAGTGAACACATTCCGCACTTATGTGGAAGGCTGGTACAACGGCACGTTGCAAGATGTGATTTTCTATCAAAACCCGAACCCACGTATTAAACAGATGATTAGTGCGATTTTGGCTGGATATGCTTGGGATACGAATAATCCTTACGTAAAACAAAGTGAGCAGCGTTTGTCGACGCTTGCAGAACTGGTTCGGGAAGCTGAACTGTAAGAATATACATTCGCTTATCCGAGAATCAGTAAACCTAGGTCTTACCAAAAAATTGGTAAGACCTTTTTAATGCCTCTTTACTTTTACTTCTAGCGTGTTGGAGACACATTGACCACTTACATCGGTGTGTATCGAATTTGAGAATTTTTATGGTGACATTGATCACATCTAGAATTCCTGTTGCTGATATTTATATTAAATTTGTAGGAAATGGATTACATTCTGAGAGTGTTCCCTACATCCGGCTTCGTTGTGAAAACGGTTTATAAGCAACTGTATAAGTTAGTAAAGTTCCAAAAACTACACCAAAAAAAAGACAAGTTTCTTACCAAATCAATTCGCTTGGTGAGTTCGAGCCATCGACTACGCCAAACGCTTCCTCTACTTTCTAAAATTGTCGAAGAACATGACGCATCAACGGTCTCTTCGATTGCAGATCCCGAGAACGCGGTAGCGTGGGGAGGTAAAGTTTCTCCAGAGTTCAAATCTAAAGTCATTCGTATTAGTAAAGAGCTAAAGATCAATCCTAATCATCTTATGGCGTGCATGGCATTTGAAACTGCTGAAACTTTCAGTCCAAGCATCAAAAATGGTTCCGGAAGCGGGGCTACAGGGTTAATTCAATTTATGCCCTCTACCGCAGAATCATTAGGAGTGAACACAAAGACTCTTGCGAGAATGAGCGCGCTTGAACAACTTGACTATGTGAAAGCGTACTATTGGCCCTATCGAAATAAAATTAATAGCTTAGAAGATGCTTACATGGCCATTCTCTACCCTGCTGCGATTGGTAAACCGCCGTCTTTCGTTTTGTTCAGACAAGGCTCAATTGCCTATCGACAGAATGCAGGTATCGATCGCCACAACACGGGGAAAATCACGCTTAATGATGTTTCCTACAAAGTGAGGCAAAAATTAGAAAAAGGTTTGCAGCCCAATTTCATGGGCTAAGATTGTGTCATGTTCCTAGTTTTTCGCGCATGAATCCTTCTGTTACTTCACGGGGATTCTGATACACTACGCGCCCATTTCCTCTGTTGAGACCTTTCTATGCCATTTTCTAAGCTTGGTTTAAGCGCATCGATTGCTGATGCAGTAAAAGCGCTAGGTTATGAAAAACCCACTTCTATCCAACAAAAAGCCATTCCAATCGTATTGCGTGGCCGCAATTTAATTGCAGCAGCGCAAACGGGCACAGGTAAAACGGCCAGTTTTGTTCTGCCAATCTTAGAAAAGCTTAGTCGAGGCGAAACGCAACGTAAAAAACGCGCTCGTGCGATTATCCTAACGCCAACACGCGAACTTGCGCTTCAGGTTCATCAAAGTATTGAAGCTTATGGTAAAAACTTACCATTACGCTCAATGGCGATGTTTGGTGGTGTGGATTATGCACCACAAAAACAAGCCTTGATCGAGGGGGTCGATATTGTGGTAAGCACGCCTGGGCGCTTGATTGATCTGTACGGTCAACGCGCGATTCACTTTGATGAAGTGGAAATGCTAGTGCTTGATGAAGCCGACAAAATGTTGGATATGGGATTCATCGATGCGATCGACAAAATCGTCGACTGTATGCCAGAACATGTGCAAAGTTTGCTGTTCTCAGCGACGTTATCTAACCCTGTTCGTGACTTGGCGAAAAATGCGATTATTGATCCTGAAGAGATCACGATTGCAAAGCACAGTGCCTCAAAATCAAATATTAAACAGTGGATCACGACCGTCGATAAAGACATGAAGTCGTCGCTGTTAAGTCACTTGCTTAAAGAAAATGACTGGTCGCAAGTACTGGTATTTATTGAAACTAAACACGGCGCAGCCAAACTGGTAAGCCAACTTGAGAAACGTGGCATTGTGGCAGAAGCATTCCACAGTGGCCGTAATCAGCGTGTTCGCCAGGAATTAATAGAAAAGTTTAAAGCGGGTGAAATCCAGTACTTAGTCGCAACCGGCGTTGCTGCGCGCGGTATTGATATTGATAATCTGCCAGTTGTCATCAACTACGATTTACCTTACCCAGCGGATGAGTATGTACATCGTATTGGTCGTACAGGTCGTGCTGGCGCGAAAGGTGAGGCGATATCACTGGTTTCAAAAGACGACTTTAAGAACCTCTGCATGATTGAAAGTCGTTTAGGGCACTTGCTAGAGCGAGTGGAAATTGAAGGTTTTGCGCCAAGAAAGCCAGTACCAATTTCAATTTTAAATTACGTGCCTAAGAATAAACGTAAACCGCACGATAAGCGCGAATCAAAATAGCCAGTTTATCCCATGATCTAAAAGCCGCATTCTTGCGGCTTTTTGCGTTTTAAGGCATCCAATTATGTAGCCATCGCGACGGTTTCTATTCGGTAATGAGGAAAAAAGTTAATCAGTGTCATACGCTTAACACGTAAAGTGAATCAAGGTGCGTTAAGCTTTTGTCAATTATCTGTCCGCAGGTTTGCACAAGGTAAGGAATGGGCGCAAACTTTTTTGCTTGCTAATGAATGCATAATAAGATGGGGCACAAATGAAAACAGGTGATAAGCAATTCGCCGTTATTGGTCTTGGCCGATTTGGTTTGGCAGTGTGTAAAGAGTTACAAGATTCAGGCGCTCAAGTTTTAGCCGTTGACATCAACGAAGACAGAGTTAAAGAAGCCGCCAGTTTTGTTAGTCAGGCGGTTGTGGCTAACTGTACTCACGAAGAGACGGTTGCTGAGCTCAAACTTGATGATTACGACATGGTGATGATTGCCATCGGAGCGGATGTCAATGCCAGTATTCTTGCGACATTGATTGCTAAAGAGGCGGGAGTAAAGTCAGTATGGGTTAAAGCCAACGACCGCTTCCAAGCTCGTGTTCTGCAAAAAATTGGCGCAGACCACATTATCATGCCTGAGCGTGACATGGGGATACGTGTCGCGCGTAAAATGCTCGATAAACGGGTTCTTGAGTTCCACCCATTAGGCAGTGGCTTAGCTATGACGGAGTTTGTGATTGGCTCTCGTTGGATGGGTAAGACACTAAGTGATTTGGCTCTGTGCAAAGTCGATGGCGTGCAAGTGCTAGGGTTTAAACGGGGCCCAGAAATTACCAAGGCACCTGACCTTAATACCACACTAGAAATTGGTGACCTAATTATTGTGGTCGGCCCTCAAGATGCGCTCGCAAATAAATTAAAATCGCTATGACGTATTTTCATCAGAAAGGTGTTTTTTACGCACCAGATGGTAAACAAGAGAAAGCGAAAGGCAATGAACCGCGAATTATATTGCTCAGTTTTCTCGGTGTTTTACTGCCTTCTGCGGTATTGCTAACCTTGCCAGTATTTTCTGTTACGGGCCTGTCGATAACGGATGCTTTGTTTACCGCAACGTCCGCTATTAGTGTGACAGGGCTTGGTGTTGTCGATACTGGGCAACACTTTACGCTTGCGGGTAAAATCTTGCTGATGTTTTTAATGCAAATCGGTGGGTTGGGGCAGATGACGTTGTCGGCGGTCTTACTCTATATGTTCGGCGTGCGTTTGAGTTTGCGTCAACAAGCGCTGGCGAAAGAAGCATTAGGGCAAGATCGGCAAGTCAATCTAAACCGACTAGTAAAGCGGATTGTTGTTTTCGCGCTTGTTGCAGAAACGGTCGGGTTTATTTTTCTCTCTATCCGCTGGGTCCCTGAAATGGGCTGGCAGACTGGTATGTTTTACGCCTTGTTTCATGCAATTTCTGCATTTAACAACGCTGGGTTCGCGCTGTTTTCTGACAGTATGATGAGCTTTGTGAATGATCCGTTGGTTATCTTTACACTGGCGGGGCTATTCATTTTTGGCGGGCTTGGTTTTACTGTTGTGGGTGACATCTGGCTAAACTGGCGCAAAGGTTTCCACTTTTTGCATCTTCACACCAAAATCATGCTGATTGCGACACCGATATTGCTCTTAGTCGGAACGATGCTGTTTTGGTTACTTGAGCGAAGCAACCCAAACACAATGGCGTCTTTACCTGCAACAGGGCAATGGTTGGCGGCATTCTTTCAATCTGCGAGTGCTCGAACGGCAGGGTTTAATAGTGTTGACTTGGCGCTGTTTACTCAGCCAGCCTTACTGGTCATGATTGTTCTGATGTTAATTGGAGCGGGTTCCACCTCAACGGGGGGCGGTATTAAAGTTTCCACATTTGCTGTTGCGTTTATGGCTACGTGGACCTTTTTACGCCAAAAGAAACATGTGGTTATGTTTAAGCGAACCATAAATTGGCAAACTGTGACTAAGTCATTGGCAATTATCGTTGTGAGCGGAGCCATCCTGACAAGCGCAATGTTTTTATTGATGCTTACCGAGAAGGCCAGCTTTGATAAAGTTATGTTTGAAACCATTTCCGCATTTGCCACAGTGGGGCTCACCGCAGGTTTGACTGCGGAACTTTCTGAACCTGGTAAATACATTATGATCGTGGTGATGATCATTGGTCGTATTGGGCCGCTCACGCTTGCCTACATGTTGGCACGTCCTGAACCTACCTTGGTCAAATACCCAGAAGACGCCGTTCTTACAGGTTAATATAGCGTTAAACAATGGCCGCGCGACCACTACGAGCATTGATTAATAGCAGTGCTCGTACATTTATAGAATATGTGGAATGTTGCCCAGTTTTACCTATAAATTCGTAGAAGTTCATTTCTTCTTCCTTTCGTTTCGATACTATTCATTCACTCAATTTATATTCTCAGAAGCTACGCTCATAACAGCGTTTTGGAATCCGACGCTTTTGTAGTGTGACACCAAACTACGTCGTGTTATCTGAGCGAATTGATACCAGCCTTCGTCAATAGTCACTCAGTCTTACTCTATGCCCATAGGGTTACTTTGTGTTTGTTGTGCTTGGTATGAATGAACGAATCGAAAAGATGGAGTCGTACTTTGAAATTCAACACACTCGCCATGGCTATGCTAACTGCGCTTCTTGCAGGGAAGAGCATGGCAACTACTCCGCCATCGCCGGTTTGGCATACTATTGCGTTGAGCGATGGTAGCTCCAGTGAGGCAATTCTACGTGGAACGGCAGATTTCCACTGGTTTGAAGATAAGCAGGGCAATGCCTTACTTCAGGAAGACGGCGTTTGGTTTTTCGCGCAGATTCAGCGCGAGTCAGACACGCCAATATTGATCTCGACAGGTGTGGTGAAAACGCAGTCGAGTGAGCCACCTGAGTCGGCGAAGTTTCGCCCGGATTTACAAGTTAAACCGCAATTATCTTCTCTAAAAACCATTGAGCCGATGGCACGAAAAAACCTACTGCGTTCGGCGCAAGGTTACCAGGCGATGAGCAGTTCAACGGTGAAGCAGCAGCCCCTATTGGTTGTGCAAGTTTCGTTTGATGACCAAGCAATGGTGCATGATTTTGAGCAACGCGTATTTAATACCAATGGTCAAAGCGTTGTGGATTACTTTGATAAAAACTCTCAAGGTAAATTCAAAGTTGTTCCTGCACTTGAGAGTTACGGCACCGCCAATGACGGTGTGATAGATGTGACTGTGGCACAAAGCCACCCTAACTGTCACTCTAGTTCGACTGATAAGACATGCACCGCCAAGTTGAATGCGGTTTTCACCGAGGCTTATCAAAAACTGGATCCATACTTTAATCTTTCGGCCTACGACAGCAATCAAAATGGTACCGTAGAACCGTCAGAACTCTCTGTCATGTTTATTTTTGCGGGGGGAGATCGTTCAACAGGGGTTCTCAACCGTCCTGCGATTTGGCCGCACAAATTCTCTCACGATGATGTCACACTAGATGGTAAAAAGATCACAGACTATTGTGTGTTCGCTGACTATCAAGTTGATCATCAAGCGACGTTGGGCGTGATCGTACACGAGCTTGGCCACTTAATGCTTGGCTTACCGGATTTGTACGCAAGGAACAGTGATGCCTCGATCGGCTCTTGGGGCGTGATGGGTGGCGGTTCATGGGCGCAGAAACCGGGAGATTCATACGCTGGTGACACTCCGGTGAACATGAGTGCATGGAGCAAACACGCTGCTGGTTTTGTTGTACCAACGGTAACTCATGAAAGTCCAGCGCCTATTTCTGTGAACAACGACGATGTCAAGCTGGTGTATCTCGACCCGTACTTGAAAGAGTTTGGCCCACGTGTTTACTTGGAAAATCGCACCTTTAGCGGTTACGACCGAGCATTGGCGGCTGAAGGTATCCTGGCGACGTCGGTCAATGTCCAGAACCGCTTTAATGATGTTGGCGCGATGCAGGTTCAAATCATGCAGGCTGATGGTCTGAATGAGTTAGAAAATGATGGTAGGAGTGACGCTGACGATTTATACCCTAATGGTGGCAATGTCATTTCAGATACATCGACCCCGGGTCTGAGAACGATCACAGGGTTTGATACTGGGGTTCGTATTTCCAACATTGCCAGCAACACCAACGGTGGTAGCTTTTCTCTTGAGCATACAAACGAACCAAATAAATCAGCATGGCTGAACTCTCTTCATCAAGGTTATGTGTACGCGAGTGGGAGTAACACTCTGGCGGTGTCACTGGACTTGAATAGTGATACAGAGCTTGATGGCCTTCAACTTTATGCGCAAAGAGATAGCGCTCAAAGTGACATGACTTATCGAGTTTGGCGATTCCCATTTTCTGGAAACATTGGCTATCGATTAATATTGAATCAAAACAACGCTGAGCTTTTACAGCAAGGTAACTTCCAAAAGTCATCTCGAATTTTATTCCCCCAATCAAGCCAATTGAGTGCGGGTCAGCACTTATTGGTCGTTGAATTGGAAGGCGGTCAATTTGATGCAAACTTTGACTTCGGCCGCTTGCTAAAAACTGAAAAAGCCTCCCTACCTGTAATGTGGACTGGTGATTACAGTGAGATTGGCACGTTTGGTCTAGAAAAAGCCGGGTTCTCTTATATTCCGTTTGCAGCATTATTAAATGTGGATGCGAGCAACTTGGTTGAAGCGAAATCTGATTCGTTACAAACCAATAAAAATACGCCAATCAAACTGAACCTGATGGACAATGATTTCATGGCGGTAGGGTATCAGTTCAATGTGGACATTGTGCAGAAGCCTGAGCACGGCACCATCTCTGGCAACCAGTACCAACCTGAAGCTAACTTCGTTGGTCTGGACACTTTCCAATATCGTTTGTTGTCGGTTGATGGTGCGTACTCATCTTCAATCGTGAATGTGCAGGTGGAAGTGCTTGGCAGCAACGAAGCGCCAGTGGCCGTGATTGATGTTGATAATAAAGACATGACGGTTGGGCAGCGAGTCACGTTGTCTGCGTTAAATAGTACGGATGCTGATGGTGATGTGTTGAGTTATAAATGGGAGCAGTTGGCTGGCACTTCAGTTTCTCTTGGCAATGCAACCAGTGTTAGCACAAGCTTTACGGTGCCTCAAGGTGCAAAAGCGGGTGAGGTTCTGACATTCCGTTTAACCGTGACTGATCCTAGTAATGAAACGTCCAGTGCTACCGTCGATTTAACCATGAAAAACGCAGCGCCAGTTACGCTTGCAGATACGGCGACCGTTGCCGTTGGTGAAAGTATTCTGATTGATGCAGCGAGCAACGATTCGGATGTGAACGGCGATAAACTGGTTGTAGAAAGCGTACAGAACGTAACGGGTGTGGGAAGTGCGAGTGTAGAGAATGGCAAAATCCGTTTTCAAGCACCGGATAGCCCTACTGACGGCATCAAGCTGCAATATACGGTTTCAGATGGTCATGGTGCCACTGCTACGGGGGAAGTTATCGTGACGGTTGTTGCTTCTTTGAAGACAACGACATTCAAGAACTCTGAAGGTAGCGGCAGTGTTTCTTATTGGGCTTTGATGTTGCTTGCAACATTAGGCTGGCGACGTCGCGTCTAAAACGGTATTAATTGCGGTATAAGCCACTCACATTGAGTGGCTTATTTTTTACCTGATCTATTTTGGTTTCGTTCTCATTGTCTTATGAGATGTGTTTCTCATTATTTTTAAAGCGATTTTTCTACTCTGCGGTTACCCTAGGGGCCGATTTTTATGAACTAAGGATGTTATATGTCTACCGAGGGCTTTTCTGTTTCGGAAATATGCCGAGAAGCGGCAGTGATGGTGAGAAGGAATCTACTCGCAATTGTTATTGCTTGTATTCCGTTGATTATCGTGCACTCAATTTTTGCTTTTATGTATCCTGAAATGACGGGGCAAGATCAAGCGAACGTTCAAGAAGGCAATGTCGCAGGATTTTATTTCGTCACAATTATTTGTACCCACTTGTTGCCGCTATGGCGGCTGTGCGTGTGCATCGAATTTATTTAGCCGGCGATTACATGCACTCTGCGTTGGATGTATTTCGTTTGTCAGCGCGAGAATTCCGTTTCATAGGCTGGTGGATACTGTTTGGACTGATGATGATGCTCGTTATTGGTATCCCGATCTTTGTGTTGTCGTTTATCTACATTGCAGAAAGTGGTGAAGCCGACTTTGTTGCTATGGCTATTATCACAACGATTGCAAGCATTCCCGGCTATTGGGTAATGGCGCGATGGTCATTTGTGTTGCCAGCGACTGCAATGGATCATCAGCCGCGCAGTTTGCGTCGTTCGTGGAATCAGAGCAGACCATACAACAAACAAGTATTCATTTTGATGGGACTAATTCCATTGGGGGCGGGCTTGCTCAGTCAGCTGATCTTTAGCCACTTTACGAATCTCTTTATGTTGAGCCTCGTCGGTGTGGCCTATGGTATTTTTGGCGCGTACCAGCTGGCATTGTTATCGTTGAGCTATAAAACGGTAGTGGATATCGAACGCGCTCGTTTTGATACGCCATCACAGCCACCAAAAACGGGTGAAGAATTTTCCGCTTAACCCTTTGATCGTTTTTACATGCTACCTCCGTTTAGGAGACGGTCTGCGGCAGGTTGATACCTTCCTGCCGCCTTCACGTTATTCACGCAAAATACCCATGCCCATTTCATGGCTGAATGACAGGGACATTCACACGTATACTCACAACAGTACTTCTTTTTGTTAAGGAACCCTACATGTCCATTTGGCAACGGGTCAATTTCACCCATCGCTTTAGTCAATTACCGTCAGCGTTCTATACGTTGGTCGAGCCACAACCCTTGGACAACACTCGCTGGGTCGCTTGGAATGGTGAGTTTGCACAGCAGTTTGGTTTACCAGCAGAGCAAAACGATGAGTTATTGGCGGTTTTTTCTGGGCTAAGTGAATTCGAACAATTTCGTCCTCTTGCGATGAAATATGCAGGCCATCAGTTTGGCGTTTACAACCCAGATTTGGGCGATGGACGTGGATTACTGTTGGCAGAAATTGAGCATCAGAATGGTACTTGGTTTGATCTTCACCTCAAAGGTGCAGGGCTAACGCCTTACTCGCGAATGGGAGATGGGCGAGCGGTATTACGCTCAACTATCCGTGAGTACCTGTGCAGTGAAGCCATGGCGGGCCTTGGGGTTCCGACGACACGTGCTCTCGGTATGATGGTCAGTGATACACCTGTTTATCGAGAAAAAACGGAATCGGGCGCTTTGTTACTTCGAATGGCTGAAACCCATGTTCGATTTGGTCACTTTGAGCATTTCTTTTACACCAACCAGTTAGCAGAGCAGAAGCTGTTGGCGGATAAGGTGATTGAGTGGCACTTTGCTGATTGTGCATCGGCGGAGAAACCATATGCCGCGATGTTTGACGCCATCGTGACTAAAACAGCCGAGATGATCGCATATTGGCAAGCTTTTGGTTTTGCGCATGGTGTGATGAATACCGATAACATGTCAATTCTTGGGCAAACTTTTGATTATGGTCCGTTTGGCTTTCTTGATGATTATGAGCCGGGATACATTTGTAATCATTCAGACTACCAGGGTCGTTACGCATTTGATCAACAGCCTAGAATTGCGCTTTGGAACTTGTCAGCATTGGCGCATGCGCTATCGCCACTCGTTGAACGAGAAGATTTAGAATCGTCGTTGAGTCAATTTGAAGTTCATTTAAGCCAGCAGTTCAGCCGCCTCATGCGTGAGAAGTTGGGCTTAAAAACTAAGATAGCGGAAGACGGGCGTTTGTTTGAAGCTATGTTTGAGCTTCTTCACCAGAACAAAACGGACTACACTCGCTTCTTCAGAACACTTTCAAACCTTGATAATGCGCCTTCCCAAGCCGTAATCGATTTATTTCTCGACCGAGAAGCTGCGCGAGCTTGGCTTGATCTGTACTTAGCTCGGTGTGAGCTAGAGGTTGATAAACTAGGGGGCCAGATTTCAACCGAACAGCGTTGCAAACAGATGCGTCAAGCCAATCCCAAATACATCTTGCGTAACTACTTGGCTCAGTTGGCGATTGATAAAGCGGAAGAAGGGGACTTTAGCGAATTACACCGATTGGCCGGACTGTTAAAACGCCCATTTGATGAGCAACCCGAGTTTGATGATTATGCGAAATTGCCGCCGGAATGGGGGAAGAAAATGGAGATAAGCTGTTCTTCATAAATGGGTCATTTCCCACCCATTTATATCTTTTCTTGGGTGGAATTCACTCGTTACACTTCGGATTCATGTTAATGGGCTATGTTAATTTATTGAAATACATATAAATTTTAACATGGTCCATTAATTGCTCTTTGTTGAATATCCGTACCCATCGCCTAACACCTAGTTACTCATGGACGGGATGGGATGTGATTCAACAAGGAGAATAATAATGTTTAAGCCTCTAACTCTACTATCTGTCTCTGCACTTGCTGTTACCAGTTTTAATGCTGCCGCAAATTGTGACCCAGGTGAAACGGTCATCAAGTTTAGCCATGTAACGAACGCGGACAAACACCCTAAAGGCATCGCGGCTTCGTTACTTGAAAAGCGCGTCAACGAAGAGATGAACGGTAAAGTCTGTATGCAGGTGTTTCCTAACTCAACACTGTATGATGATGACAAAGTGTTGGAAGCGCTACTGAATGGTGATGTTCAACTCGCTGCTCCTTCTCTTTCTAAGTTTGAGAAATTCACCAAGAAGTACCGCCTTTTCGATCTTCCTTTCTTGTTCGATGATGTCGACGCGGTTGACCGTTTCCAAAACTCGGAAGCGGGTGAAAAGCTGAAAAATTCAATGAAACGTCGTGGCCTACAAGGCATTGCGTTTTGGCATAACGGCATGAAGCAAATGTCAGCCAACAAGCCGCTCATTTCTCCAACTGATGCTGAAGGACTTAAGTTCCGTGTTCAAGCCTCTGATGTACTCGTTGCTCAGTTTGAGCAGCTAGGTGCTAACCCACAAAAAATGTCGTTCAAAGAAGTTTACGGCGGTTTGCAAACTAAGGTTATTGATGGTCAAGAAAATACTTGGTCAAACATTTACGGCAAAAAATTCTTCGAAGTTCAAGATGGCATTACGGAAACGAACCACGGAATTTTGGATTACTTAGTTGTGACGTCAAACGACTTCTGGAAAAACCTACCAGATGCTCAGCGCGAGCAGTTAAATACCATTATTCAAGAGGTAACTGCGCAGCGTAATGCTGAGTCAACCAAAGTAAACCTTGCGAATAAGAACAATATCATCGAAGCCGGTGGTGTGGTTCGTACTCTAACGCCAGAACAGCGTCAAGAATGGGTCACTGCACTTCAACCAGTATGGAAGAAGTTCGAAAAAGACATTGGTTCTGACCTAATCGAAGCCGCTTTGGCGTCTAACCAAAAATAATAACACCTAACACATTTAGCCCTCTCAAACTAAGGGGGCTCTTTCCCTCTACAGACGACGTGATGTAATTATGGAACAGACTTTTTTTGCCAAGGCTGGACGAATCACCGATGCCATTGAAGAGACTTTGATTGCTTTCTTCTTGGGTGCCATGACCTTGCTGACCTTTGCCAATGTCATCTTTCGTTATGTCTTTAACGACAATATTCTTTGGGCGCTTGAGCTCACCGTTTTCATGTTCGCATGGATGGTGTTGGTTGGCGCATCTTATGGTGTGAAAAAACACTTTCATATTGGTGTCGATGTCATTATTAACATCGTTCCGGAAGGTAAACGAAAAGCCCTGGCGCTTTTTGCAGCAATGTGTTGCTTAGCCTTCTCTATTTTGCTGTTAATTGGCGCTTGGAACTACTGGTATCCGTTCGCTACTGACCGAGCGTGGTATGAAACGGACGATATTCCAATGCCTGAAATGCTCCAGTTCATGGCCGACTGGTTAAATGAGGGAGAGCGTTATGAAAAGCTGCCACGTTTTATTCCTTACTTCGCTTTGCCACTTGGAATGGCGCTACTAACGTTTAGATTTGTTCAAGTCACGTGGCAAATCGCTACTGGTAAGCTCGATCGCTTGATTGCAGGACATGAAGCGGAGGAAGAGCTCGAATCTCTTAAAGCTGAGATGAGTGACGCTGAAGACGTAATGGCTCCAAAGGCCTCGCAAGACGCTAAAAACAAGGAGCAATAAGCCATGGATATCTTATTTCTATTTTTGATGGTAATTGGCTTTATGCTGGTTGGCGTGCCAATTGCTATTTCGCTGGGCCTTTCCAGTGTTCTTTTCCTTTTAATGCATTCGGATGCCTCTTTAGCGTCAGTTGCTCAAACGCTGTTTAATGCATTCGCGGGCCACTACACGCTATTGGCTATTCCATTCTTTATATTGGCTTCAAGCTTTATGTCGACGGGTGGCGTAGCAAAGCGGATCATTCGTTTCGCCATTGCCATTGTAGGCTGGTTCCGCGGCGGTTTGGCGATGGCTTCGGTTGTCGCGTGTATGATGTTTGCCGCGTTGTCAGGTTCCTCACCTGCAACGGTTGTTGCCATAGGTAGTATTGTTATCGCAGGTATGATCAAAAACGGTTACTCAAAAGAGTTTGCCTCTGGGGTAATTTGTAACGCAGGTACGCTAGGGATTTTGATCCCACCTTCGATTGTGATGGTGGTGTATGCAGCCGCAACGGATGTGTCAGTTGGACGTATGTTCCTTGGTGGTGTGATTCCCGGTTTGCTGGCGGGTGTCATGTTGATGATCGCGATTTACATTGCCGCGAGAATCAAGAACCTTCCAAAACAACCTTTTGTCGGTTGGAAAGAAACCTTTGATGCCGCCAAGGATGCAAGCTGGGGCTTGTTGTTGGTCGTCATCATTCTTGGTGGTATCTATGGCGGTATCTTTACGCCGACAGAAGCCGCTGCGGTTGCTGCTGTGTACTCATTCTTTATTGCTAACTTTGTATACAAAGACATGGGGCCATTTGCAGACAAGAAAAACACTAAACCTGCGCTCGTTAAAATCTTCCAAACCTTTGTTCATAAAGACACGAAACACACCCTGTATGAAGCGGGCAAACTCACCATCATGCTGCTGTTCATCATTGCTAATGCCTTAATTTTGAAGCATGTTTTAACGGAAGAACGGATCCCGCAAATGATCACCGAGTCGATGCTCTCGGCTGGTCTCGGACCAATCACTTTTTTGATTGTAGTGAACGTCTTGTTGCTGATTGGTGGTCAGTTCATGGAGCCATCAGGCTTATTGATCATTGTTGCGCCGCTCGTGTTCCCAATTGCGATTGCATTAGGTATAGACCCAATTCATTTGGGCATAATGATGGTGGTGAATATGGAGATAGGAATGATAACGCCGCCCGTGGGTCTTAACTTATTTGTGACCGCTGGTGTTGCCAAAATGTCGATGATGAACGTAGTGAAGGCAGCATTACCCTGGGTTGGAGTGATGTTCTTATTCCTAATTATCGTCACATATGTACCATGGGTTTCGACTTGGTTGCCTACTACCTTGATGGGGCCGGAGATCATTACCAAGTAATGGAAGCCAGAAAGTAGAAAGAGGTGTGAGAATTCACACCTCTTCGTCTATTGACTTGTAACAAGTTTTGCGCGGGTCTGAATTAATTCGACGTTCATAGTGTCGCCACCTCTTTTTATTTTTGCGACGCTCTTCACCGAATCTTCTCTCTTCTTGATAGCAACCGTCTACGAGCACGGTATCTGTAACAATCGGTATTCTCACTTTTTCGTTCATATCTATAACAACCATGATAAATCCGTTGTTAAAAATTATGATTCAAGTTGAATATAATGCCAGCTATTTGAACGTGTTTTATTTGTAAAGGTCTTTATTTATTTGGTAGCGCTGCATCTTGTCGTAAAGGGTTTTTCTTGGCACATTCAATTGGCACATTGTCTGTTTAATACTACCGTTGTTTTCTAATAAAGCGCCTTCAATGGCTGCTCTCTCAAACTCCGCCACTTGCTCTGCAAGGCTTGAGGAAGACTTAGCAACTGGGTTCGATTCTCCCAACTGAATTAACTTACCCAATAGCACAAAACGCTCTGCAGCATTTCTGAGTTCTCGAACATTGCCAGGCCAGTCATGGCTCATCAGTTGCGCTAGATCTTGGGGTGACAAGCTAGGTGAGCTTTTGCCATAACGTGAAGCTGCTACCAACAGAAAGTGGTGAAAGAGGGCGGGAATGTCTTCTTTTCGTTCGCGTAGTGGCGGGAGATCCAAGGTCACGACATTGAGCCGATAATAGAGATCCTGACGGAAAGTACCTTGTTCAGCTGCGTGTTTTAAATCGACCTTTGTTGCGGCAATCACTCGAATATCTAAAGGCAATAATTCATTTGAACCGACACGCTCAATCACGCGCTCTTGTAATACCCTCAATAAACGAATTTGGGCTTGGATAGGCATCGACTCGATCTCATCCAAGAAAAGTGTGCCGCCTTGTGCAAACTCAAATTTACCGATACGACGGCTTTCGGCGCCAGTGAATGCGCCTTTTTCATGGCCGTAGAGTTCACTCTCAATTAAGTTCTCTGGAACCGCTCCACAATTTACGGCAACAAAGTTTTGGTTCCGGCGAGAGCTTTGCTCATGTAAAGAGCGAGCGATTAACTCTTTCCCTGTACCGGTCTCACCAAACAATAAAATATCGGCGTCGGTATCGGCGATTTGGGTGATGGTCTCTCGTAATATTTGGATGCTAGAGGTTTCACCAATAACTCGTGGACCAAGGGTTTTACTGGCTTTAAGTGACAGGCGCAGTTTTTCATTTTCATTGGTTAGTTTGCGCTTCTCAATCGCCCGCTTAACCGTTTCAACCAAATGTTCTGGCGCAAAAGGTTTCTCAATAAAGTCGTAAGCGCCTTGATGAAGGGCTTGCACAGCCATGGAAATATCACCGTGTCCAGTGATCATGATGACGGGTAAGTTTGCATCGCGTTGAGTCAAAGTTGTCAGCATATCCATACCAGAAATGCCCGGCAAACAGATATCAGTGACCACGACGCCAGCTTCTTCCCCTTGCTGCATCGCTATTAAAGCCGATTCTGCATCCACAAAAAACTTGGCGTCGATATCCGCAAGTTCAAAGGTCTGTTCTATAGCGATTCTGAGATCGGCCTCATCATCAATAAAAAACACCTGACACATGATCTTATCCTTTTGATGGTTCAGTGTTGTAAGAAGTGATAGGTAAACACAATGAGAATCGAGCGCCGCCTTGTTCTCGATTATGGGCACATAATTTTCCATTCATACTGGCTAAGATTTGTTGCGAGATAGAGAGACCCAAACCTAAACCGTTCAGTTTAGTGGTTAGAAACGGTTCACATAAATCAGAAAGTGAGAAAGAGCCAAGCCCTGGGCCATTATCATCAACATGAATCCAAACCAAATCAGTGTGCTCATCGTGTTCTACAGATAATTCTACCTGTTTGTCTTGTTGTTCTTTGAGTGCTTCTATCGCATTAGTCAGTAAATTGACCAACACTTGCTCCAGTTGAATAATATTGATCTGCACTTCAACATCATGCTCTGGCAAATTTGTTTCTAACGTGACGCGCCCTGATTTAAATGCGGGCTTCATCAGTTCTTTTACAGAGGCAATCACAGGGAACAATCGAGATTGAGCCAACTCGTCACCACTGGTTTTTTTTGCGAAGGAGCGAAGTTGCTGACTGATATTTGCCATACGGTCAGTGAGAGCAGAAATGCGAGTGAGATTATCTTCCACTCGCTCATATTTTTCTTTTTTTAGAAACAGCTTGCCGTTCTCCGCAAAGCTACGAATTGCCGCAAGTGGATTATTCAGTTCATGGCTGATACTGGCCGACATTTGTCCTAACACCGCGAGTTTCGCTGCTTGCACCAATTCGTCTTGAGTAACGCGTAAAGTTTGCTCGGTATCGATACGCTGTGCGATCTCCGCTTGCAACTCGGCAGTCCGTGCCATGACTTGATATTCCAACTTTTGATTGGCTTCTTGTTGAATTCGTTCAATTTGCAAGTGACGCTGTTGACGGTGATAGATAAGCTGACCAATTAAAAATAAAACCATGAATGCTAGAGTGAGTACAAAGATGTAACCCATGGTGAACCAAACGATCGACTGTTTAGGAGACAGCACACGAATTGTCAGTTTGAGTTCGGGAAGGGGCAGCGAAGAGACCACGAAGGTTCCTTTATTGTATGGGTAACCTTGTTTAAGCTCAGAGTGCACCTCGTCCAAACTACCCACTAATCCAAGCGTTTCAATTGGCGCATCAAGATATTGTTGGCTTGCCCAAACTTGCTTTTTCTCTTTTTTTGTCAGCGGCTGTAAGCTTTTGAGTAGCCATTCACTTCGGCTACTCATAAAAACAATTCCGTATGGGTCGCTGGCGACAAAAACACTGTTTGGTTGCTGCCAGTTGTCCTCTATCTTACTTAGGTCCATCTTCACCACGACGACACCAAGTACACCGCCAGCGTATATGATGGGATAAGAATAGTAGTAGCCACGTTTACCAGATGTTGAGCCCAGTGCGTAGTATTGGCTTCTTTTGCCTACAATGGCTTGTTTGAAATAAGGGCGAAATGCAAAATTTCGCCCGATAAAGGAGCGCTCTTTACGCCAGTTGCTGGCTGCGATCGTTGTACCCCATTGATCGATTAAGTAGGTGTCCGCTGCTTCAATCACGCCATTAACGGATTCTAAATACCGATTAGTGATTTCCAGTTGCGCACTGTTGTTGGGGTGCAGAAGCGCTTGATAAAGTGGATCATCTTTAGCTAGAAGATTTGGGATATGGGCGTACTTATCGAGTTTATTTTTTATATGGCCAGAAAATTGCTCAAGCTGTGATTGGTGTTTATCAAGTAGAGATTGATAACTGGTCTGCCAAACCCAATGGCCACCGATAATTGCGCACAGGAAATAGAAAGCAAAAAATGTCGGCAGAATCCGTTTTTTTTGCGACATCCTTACACTCCTTACAACTTCCTTTGGTCACGTAAGAAAATGTTAATAGTTTGTAGGAAGGATTAGGGATTTAGTTTTCAACTCTGTGGAGTAAAACAAGAGCAAGATCTCTTTTTAGGCTTTTCGATAAAAAAACCGGTCGATTCTCTTGAAAAAGTCGCTATTGTCCCCATTCTAGATATGCTGGCGATGCTTAGACGGTGTCTGAATCGCATTTTTGAAGAAAAAATGGGTCAGCATTCGAGAATTTAGCGCAGACAATGTCCACATAGTGGCTATTGGCTCGACAGGGTTGCGACAGATCGCTAGAATGTCGCGTCTAAAAATTCTGTCCTGAGGCTAATAGGAGATACCTTTGGTTATTTTATCGAAGATATCACTGATTAGTCCGGTACTGACAACCAGTATCGATACTCGATTTTAAATTAGGTGTTCGGACAGAACACTACACAAGGATGAAGCGTAAGCTCCTCTGAGTTTCGCTCATACGCTCGGAAAACCGAGCCACTTTAGAGGTTTATATATAATGCAAGTTACTGTTGAAACGCTAGAGGGCCTAGAGCGCCGTCTAAACATTACTGTTCCAGCTGCAAACATCGAAGACGCTGTAACAGCTGAACTACGCAACATCGCTAAAAACCGTCGTTTCGATGGTTTCCGTAAGGGTAAAGTGCCTCTAAAAATGGTTGCTAAGATGTACGGCAAAGCAGTACGTCAAGACGTTCTTGGTGAAGTAATGCAACGCCACTTCATCGAAGCTATCGTTAAAGAGAAAATCAACCCAGCTGGCGCTCCAACTTTCGCTCCTGTAGAGAACAAAGAAGGTTCAGACCTAGTTTTCACTGCAACTTTTGAAGTTTACCCAGAAGTTGAGCTTAAAGGCCTAGAGAGCATCACTGTTGAAAAACCACTAACAGAAGTTAAAGATGCAGACGTAGAAGAGATGATCGATACTCTACGTAAGCAACAAGCAACTTGGGTTGAAGTTGAAGAAGCAGCAGAAGATGGCAAACGCGTAAGCATCGACTTCGTTGGTTCTATCGACGGTGAAGAGTTCGAAGGTGGTAAAGCTGAGAACTTCCCTCTAGAAATGGGTGCTGGTCGCATGATCCCTGGTTTCGAAGACGGTATCGCAGGTAAAACTGCTGGTATGGAATTCGACATCGACGTGACTTTCCCAGAAGATTACCACGCTGAAAACCTAAAAGGTAAAGCAGCTAAGTTTGCAATCAAAGTGAACAAAGTTGAAGCTCGTGAACTACCAGAACTAAACGACGAGTTCGTTGCTAAGTTCGGTGTTGTTGAAGGTGGTGTTGAAGCACTTAAAGCTGAAGTTCGTAAGAACATGGAACGCGAACTTAAGCAAGCTGTTAAGAACCGCATCAAAGAGCAAGCGATTGACGGTCTAGTTGAGCAAAACGACATCAACGTACCATCAGCGCTTATCGAGCAAGAAATCCAAGTTCTGCGTCAACAAGCTGCACAACGCTTCGGTGGTAACCCAGAAGCTGCTGCTCAGCTTCCACGTGAACTGTTCGAAGAACAAGCTAAACGTCGCGTAGTTGTTGGTCTTCTACTAGGTGAAGTAATCAAATCTGAAGAGCTAAAAGCGGACGACGAGAAAGTTAAAGCTCTAATCGAAGAAATGGCTACTGCATACGAAGATCCATCAGAAGTTATTGCTTACTACGAGCAAAACGAAGAAATGATGAACAACATGCGCAACGTAGCTCTAGAAGAGCAAGCAATCGACGCGATCATCGCTAAAGCACAGGTTTCTGAGAAAGAAGTAGGCTTCAACGAGCTACTTAACCAACAACAACCTGCTGCTTAATAAGCAATATCTTGCGTAGAAGGTTGACTTAACGTTAACTATTCTGCTAACAATGGTCCGTATGATAGTCATCATCCGGGCCATTTATTTTAGGGACATAAGAATATGAGCTACCAAGAAAAAAATGCAATGTCGCCAATTATGGACGCGCTAGTACCAATGGTGGTTGAACAAACTTCCCGAGGCGAACGCTCTTACGACATCTACTCACGTCTGCTTAAAGAGCGCGTGATTTTTTTAACGGGTCAAGTGGAAGACCACATGGCAAACCTTGTCGTGGCTCAGCTACTTTTCCTAGAATCTGAAAATCCAGATAAAGATATTTTCTTATACATCAACTCTCCAGGCGGTAGCGTAACAGCAGGTATGTCTATTTACGATACCATGCAGTTCATTAAGCCAAATGTGAGCACAGTATGTATGGGTCAAGCATGTTCAATGGGTGCCTTCCTGCTTGCAGGTGGTGCGCCAGGTAAGCGTTACGTACTGCCTAACTCTCGTGTAATGATCCACCAACCATTGGGTGGTTTCCAGGGTCAAGCTTCTGATATCCAAATCCATGCTCAGGAAATCCTGACGATTAAACAGAAGCTAAACAAGTTGTTAGCAGAACATACAGGCCAACCTCTTGAAGTCATTGAGCGCGATACTGATCGTGATAACTTCATGTCATCAGAGCAGGCTGTGGAATACGGTATCGTGGATGCAGTGTTAAGCCACCGTGGCGAGTAATTAGCCAGCGCATTTTGGCAAAAATTGATATACACTCATTCATGAAGAGTAAAGGCTAAGAGGTTAGCGAATGACAGATAAAAGCAAAGAAAGTGGCAGCGGTAAATTGCTGTACTGTTCTTTCTGCGGCAAAAGTCAGCACGAAGTTCGCAAGCTAATCGCAGGTCCGTCAGTGTACATTTGCGACGAATGTGTCGACTTATGTAACGATATTATTCGCGAAGAAATCAAGGATGTTCTCCCTAAGAAAGAATCTGAAGCGTTACCAACGCCAAAACAGATCCGTGAACACCTTGATGACTATGTGATCGGGCAAGATTACGCGAAAAAAGTGCTCGCAGTTGCGGTATATAACCACTACAAGCGTTTACGCAATGGTGATACAACGAGCGAAGGTGTGGAGCTTGGTAAGAGTAACATCCTTCTAATTGGTCCTACAGGTAGCGGTAAAACACTACTTGCGGAGACATTAGCTCGATTCTTGGATGTGCCATTTACAATGGCAGACGCGACGACACTAACCGAAGCCGGTTACGTAGGTGAAGACGTTGAAAACATCATCCAAAAGCTTCTGCAAAAATGTGATTACGATGTAGCTAAAGCAGAACGCGGCATCGTTTACATTGATGAAATTGATAAGATTTCACGCAAAGCTGAAAACCCATCTATTACGCGTGACGTATCTGGTGAAGGTGTTCAGCAGGCGCTACTAAAACTTATCGAAGGTACGGTTGCATCGGTTCCACCTCAAGGTGGTCGTAAGCATCCTCAGCAAGAATTCCTACAAGTGGACACATCTAAGATCCTGTTCATTTGTGGTGGTGCTTTTGCTGGCTTAGACAAAGTGATTGAGCAGCGTGTTGCAACAGGTACAGGTATTGGCTTTGGTGCTGAAGTTCGTTCGAAGAATGAATCGAAGACGGTAGGTGAGCTGTTTACTCAAGTTGAACCTGAAGACTTAGTGAAGTACGGCCTCATTCCAGAATTCATTGGTCGTCTACCTGTAACAACAACACTGACTGAGCTTGATGAAGAAGCGTTGATTCAGATCCTATGTGAACCGAAGAACGCACTGACCAAGCAATATGCAGCATTGTTTGAGCTGGAAAACGCTGAACTTGAATTCCGTGAAGATGCGCTGCGCGCTATCGCGAAAAAAGCAATGGAGCGTAAAACAGGTGCTCGTGGCTTACGCTCGATTCTTGAAGGCGTGCTACTTGAAACCATGTACGAATTACCATCTGCAACAGACGTTAGTAAAGTCGTGATTGATGAGTCCGTCATTAATGGCGAGTCAGAACCACTGCTTATTTACAGTAACGCAGACAATCAGGCAGCTGGAGCAGAGTAAATTCAGCCATAATGAAAAAGGAGGTAAGTAATTACCTCCTTTTTTTATTTCTCTTATTGAATCCAAACAATTAGCCCCCATATACTGCCTTAAGTAATACGTTAAACGTGAAAGCGGAAGAGAGAATTATATGAACTTGGAACGTTCCGAGCGTATCGAGATCCCGGTACTACCTCTACGTGACGTAGTGGTCTACCCACACATGGTTATTCCATTGTTTGTTGGTCGTGAGAAATCGATTAGCTGTCTAGAAACGGCGATGGAAACCAACAAACAAGTTCTTCTTGTGGCACAAAAGCAAGCGGATACTGACGAGCCTACGGTTGACGACCTATTTGACGTAGGTACGGTAGCCACCATTCTCCAGCTCTTGAAGCTTCCGGATGGCACAGTAAAAGTATTGGTCGAAGGCCAGCAGCGAGCAAAAATCAATCACTTTAAAGAGAGTGACTTCTTCCTAGCGGAAGCTGAATTTGTTGTCACGCCAGAATTGGATGAGCGTGAGCAAGAAGTGATTGTTCGCAGCGCGATTAATCAGTTTGAAGGGTTCATTAAGCTAAACAAGAAGATTCCACCAGAAGTGCTAACGTCACTTAATGGTATCGACGAAGCCGCACGCTTAGCGGATACCATTGCGGCTCATATGCCGTTAAAGTTGGTGGATAAGCAGCAAGTGCTTGAAATTGTTGACGTCACTGAGCGCCTGGAATTCCTGATGGGCCAGATGGAATCAGAGATCGACTTGCTGCAAGTTGAAAAACGAATTCGTGGTCGCGTTAAAAAGCAAATGGAAAAATCTCAGCGTGAGTATTATCTGAATGAGCAAATGAAAGCGATTCAGAAAGAACTTGGTGAGATGGAAGACGCACCAGACGAGTTCGAAACGCTACAGAAGAAGATTGACGAATCAAAAATGCCTCAAGAGGCACGTGAAAAGACAGAGCAAGAGCTGCAAAAGCTTAAGATGATGTCTCCAATGTCTGCTGAAGCAACAGTGGTTCGTAGCTACATCGATTGGATGGTCAGCGTTCCTTGGGCTAAGCGCTCAAAAGTTAAGAAAAACTTAGCGAAAGCAGAAGAGGTTCTTAATGAAGATCACTACGGTCTAGAACGCGTCAAAGAACGTATCCTTGAATACCTGGCGGTTCAAAACCGTATCAACAAGCTAAAAGGTCCTATCCTTTGTCTTGTTGGTCCTCCTGGTGTAGGTAAAACGTCTCTTGGTCGTTCAATTGCTTCAGCTACAGGCCGTAAGTATGTTCGTATGGCGTTGGGTGGTGTGCGTGATGAAGCGGAAATTCGTGGTCACCGTCGTACTTACATCGGCTCATTACCAGGCAAATTGATCCAGAAGATGTCGAAGGTTGGTGTGAAGAACCCGCTGTTCTTATTGGACGAAATCGACAAAATGTCTTCCGATATGCGTGGTGATCCGGCATCGGCTCTACTAGAAGTACTTGATCCTGAACAGAATAACTCGTTCAACGATCACTACCTAGAAGTGGATTACGATCTCTCTGACGTTATGTTTGTTGCGACATCGAACTCGATGAACATCCCGGGTCCATTGTTAGACCGTATGGAAGTTATTCGTTTATCTGGTTACACCGAAGACGAGAAGCTGAACATTGCAAAACGTCACCTTGTTGATAAACAAGTGAAGCGTAATGGCTTGAAAGCGGATGAGATCGTCATTGAAGATTCTGCGATTATTGGCATCATTCGTTACTACACGCGTGAAGCGGGTGTCCGTAACTTAGAGCGTGAGATTTCTAAGATCTGCCGTAAAGCGGTGAAGAACATCTTGCTGGATAAGGACATCAAGTCAGTAACGGTAACGATGGACAACCTAAAAGAGTACTTAGGTGTTCAACGTTTCGATTACGGTAAAGCGGATGAAAGTAACCGAATTGGTCAAGTAACTGGCCTAGCTTGGACCGAAGTGGGTGGCGATCTATTAACGATTGAAACTCAATCAATGCCAGGTAAAGGTAAGCTGACACAAACGGGTTCTCTTGGTGATGTGATGCAAGAGTCTATCCAAGCAGCAATGACAGTGGTTCGCTCTCGTGCAGAAAAGCTAGGTATCAATACTGACTTCTACGAGAAGAAAGATATTCACGTACACGTCCCGGAAGGCGCGACACCAAAAGATGGCCCAAGTGCGGGTACAGCAATGTGTACAGCATTGGTTTCTTCTCTAACAGGCAACCCTGTGAAAGCAGAAGTAGCGATGACGGGTGAAATCACACTGCGTGGTGAGGTTCTACCTATCGGCGGCCTAAAAGAGAAGTTACTTGCGGCACACCGTGGTGGCATTAAGACAGTGCTAATTCCAAAAGATAACGAGCGTGATTTGGAAGAGATTCCTGATAATGTTATCGCGGATCTGGAAGTTATCCCTGTACAGTGGATTGATGAAGTACTGAAAGTCGCACTAGAGCGAGACCCGACGGGCGTTGAGTTTGAGTCTCAAAAATAGTGATGTGTAGCAAAAATAAGTAAAAGTTTACGCTGATAAGCCCAAAAAGGCTTGTCAGCGTTTTTTTTGGGCGCTAAGTTAGTTTCGATAGCTGCCAGCCCTTGATGAATAAGGGGTGGAGCATATTTTCTTAACAATGGAACGAAAGTCATCACAAAAATAATCACAGATGACACAAAGGGGAAATTACAGTGAATAAAACTCAGTTAGTAGAACAAATCGCAGAAAATGCAGATATTTCTAAAGCGTCAGCGGGTCGTGCTCTAGATGCATTCATCGAAGCAGTAAGCGGAACTCTTCAATCTGGTGATCAAGTCGCTCTAGTTGGCTTTGGTACATTCAGCGTTCGCACTCGTGCTGCACGTACTGGTCGTAACCCAAAAACTGGTGAAGAAATCCAAATCGCAGAAGCAAAAGTACCAGCTTTCAAAGCTGGTAAAGCACTGAAAGACGCTTGTAACTAATCACGGCGTTATTTCTGTAACCGGCCATTTGCTTAACTTTTGCTCAAACAATAAGTTTCGAACAAAAATTTACAAACTTCGAGCCGAACTTTCTTAAATTATGCGCATCATACTGATGCGCATTTCTTTTTCTGATATTATTGCGCCATTATTTCTATTAGATAGAAGCAGTAGGCTTCAATTGTGGAGAGCAGTTAAATTATGATGGATCGACTACGCGAAGGCGTGAATAGCATCGCGGTCAAAATTATCCTTGGACTTATCATCCTGTCTTTCGTATTTGCAGGTGTAGGTAGCTACATCGTTGGTGGTAGCAACAACTCTGCAGCGAAAGTCGGTAACACTGAGATTCCTCGTGGTGAGTTCGAGATGGCATACCAAAATGAGCGTAACCGTATGCAAGCTCAGTTGGGTGACTACTTCTCTCAAATGCTGGCTGACCCTGCATATGTTGAATCTTTCCGCAAATCCGTTTTAGATCGAATGATCAATGACGTGTTGCTTGACCAACAAGCTGAAGCTTTGGGTCTGCGAATCAGCGATACTCAAGTGCGTAGCATGATTCTAGACATGCCTCAGTTCCAATCTAATGGTCAGTTTGATCAAGAGATCTATCAAGCTTCTTTGCGTCGTGCAGGCTTTTCGCCAGACTCTTTTGCTGAGTACATGCGTCGTGAATTGGTTCGTGAGCAACTGCTGAATGCGCTACAAAACAGTGAATTTATTCTGCCGGGTGAAGTACAAGCAGAAGGCAAGCTGTTCACTCAAACTCGTGATATTCGCACGATTCAGATCGACTTAGCGGAGTTCGCGAAAAATATTGAATTGACCGACGAAGAAATTCAAGAGTACTACAAAGCAAACCCAGACAACTTTACACGCCCAGAGCAGGTTAAAGTTTCTTACATCGAACTGTCAGCTGAAGCGCTAAAGGAACAAGTTAATGTTTCTGATGCTGAGGTGAAAAAGTACTACGACGAGCACTTAAACAAATACTCTTCAGAAGAGCAACGCCGTGTCGCTCACATTCTTGTAGAAGGGGACGATGAAGCAAAAGCGCAAGCTATCCTAGATGATCTAAACGCGGGTGCAGATTTTGCGACGCTTGCTCAAGAGAAATCTGACGATTTTGGCAGCGCTGAAAACGGTGGTGACTTAGGTTGGATCGAGCGTGATGTGATGGACCCTGCTTTTGAAGAAGCGGCATTCGCACTGAAGAATCCTGGCGATACGTCGGGTCTAGTAAAGTCGGACTTTGGCTATCACATTATCAAGCTTGAAGAGCTAAAAGATTCTGTGGCGAAGCCATTTGAAGAAGTCGCTGCTGAAATCAAACAAGAGATGGTTGACCAACAAGCTATCGATCAATTCTACGAGTTGCAAAATGAGCTTGAGCGCGTAGCGTTTGAATACCCAGACTCATTGTATGATGCTTCTCAAGCGGTTAACCAAGAAGTGAAGACAACGGACTTTATTTCTCAGGTTGATGCACCTGAAGTGCTTCGTAGCCCTGCTGTAATGCAAGCTATCCTAAGTCCTGAAGTTAAAGAAGATGGCCTAAACTCTGAAGCTATCGAAGTTGCGCCTGAGCATATTATCGTTGTTCGTGTTGAAGATGCGCGTGACGAGACAGTTCTTCCACTAGAAGAAGTGAAAGATCAGGTTGTTGCAGAGCTATCTCGTGTTAAAGGTGAGCAAGAAGCGATGGAGCTTGGAACACAAGTCGTTGCGGCATTGAAAGAAGGTAAGACGAACGTGCTTGCTGAAAACAATCTTGCCTTTGGTGAACAAGAGACAGTAGATCGTCGTTCTCCGTTGGCAACAACGGTATTCGCGATGGCAAAACCAGTCGATGGTAAACCAGTATACGGTCAGTCTAAAGATCTTGAAGGTAACATCATTATCATCGAGCTTGATGCTGTAAACGCAGAGCTAGATAGTGAGTTAGAAGATCAAGTTGCGATGCAAATGCAGCGTGCATCTTCTCAGCAAGACTTATCATCTGTACTAGCCGTACTGCGTGCAAATACTGACATTGAGTACTTTGTTGTGAGCAACTAAGCACAATTAGTGTAATTTGTATGTTGAATAAAACGGACCGCATAAGCGGTCCGTTTTATTTTTGTCTTTATGAACTTCAATCATCAATAGGCATTACTTAAATTAGTGCGCGTTTAAGTGATAGCGGCCGTTGTGAATTCCGGGTCATCTCAGTTTGTTAAATGCATAACCATATTGCTTTCCATTGCAAACTTGATAGTGACTCGCTCTCGATGACTGTTTTTAGCCTACTATTTTGGAGATTGTATGTTCAATATGAAATGGATTTTGACATTGTGCTTATTTGTTTTTGCACCTTTTAGCATGGCTGCGGATTCAGCCACTGACAAATATGAAGGAATTGAAATTACTGTAAATATCAACACGGCCACTGCTGAAGAAATTGCGACCATGTTGAAAGGTATAGGTGAGAAAAAAGCGCAGAGTATAGTGGACTACCGCGAGGAACATGGCCCTTTTAAAACGGCAGCAGATTTGAAGAGCGTAAAAGGCATAGGTGAAGCGACAGTTAAGAAAAACGAAGACCGCATTTTACTGTAGCTTGATGTATTGCAGATATTGAGTCTGAATTCAGAACAATATCTGTTTCCCTATTACTGCTTTCCCGAACCAGCCCCTCTTTCGTGGTTCGGGATTTTTTATCCGAATAAACGACGGCGAAGGCCTTTTTCCATTAAAGCCATTACTAACCCACCGAGTGCGCCAAACATATGAGCATCAATAGCAACGTTTGCACCGATAAGCTCAGCAGTACTGCTGGATGGGCCATAGACCTGCTCCCATGCTACTTTGGCGATTAGCCCTCCGACTAACAACACACTGCTTCTTCTGCTTTCAAAGACTTCTCTGAGCGCCCAAAATCCAAACAATCCATGTAATACCCCGGATAAACCCACGTACACCGACATGTTGGTAAACAAATTCAGCGCACCAACACATGCACATAAGATTGAAAAAACGATAAGGAAGTTACGAGTGCTTGGGCGAAAAATAAAAGTAATGATCCACAATCCGGCGAGGTTCATTCCTAAGTGCGCAAAGTTGGTATGTGTGAGATTTCCTGTTACGATTCGCCACCATTCACCATGGCGTATATTGTAGCTGTGCCACTCGGTTAGGCTTGCCATTGGTTCAAATTGAAGTATCAAACAGATCACGCTGATAATACTCAGCAAGGTATAAAGGTTCACTCTATGTCTCGTTATTGTTCTCGTTGTGGAAAATCGCAAAAAGCATGTATTTGCCAATGGATTGTACCGCTGGCAAGCGAGGTAGAACTTATCATTCTTCAGCACACGAGTGAAGAACATCGTCCGCTTGGTACGGCACGGATTCTCAATTTGAGTTTAGATAACTGTATTTGTTTGATAGGAGAGGACTTTTCTTGTGATGATGTCTTAAATCACTTATTAGCGGATGAGTCATATCAACATTTTGTTCTTTACCCATCAGAAGAGTCACGATGCATTTCTGAAATCACTCAAGCGAGTCATAGTGTATCTAAGAAAATACGTTTGATTTTGCTCGATGGTACGTGGAAAAAAGCGTACAAAATGTGGCAACTCTCAAGCAACTTACATCCACTCCCAACCGTGCAGTTGCCTAAGCAACTACAAGGGCACTACACCATTCGTAAGGCGCCCTCTGAGAATAGCTTATCGACAGTCGAGGCTGGTTATCATTCGCTTCGCTTGCTTGAACCCGAGCGCGACTTTACACCGCTTATGCATGCCTTTGAAAATATGATCGAATTCCAAATCGCCCAGATGCCTCCGGGCGTTTTTGAAAAGAATTACTTGAAAGGTTGAGTGTTACTAAAGAACGATGGAAGAGAAAAGTTGGCGGTGTAGCTTTTGCGCGTGACCATCGGTCATTGCAGAAATATAATCGGCGATGACCCTCATTTTATTGCTCTCGCTCTTCGCCTGACACCACAGATCTTTTGTATGAACGGGTAGTAATCGCTCTGGGTCTGCTGTTAACGCTTCAAAAATATCCATAATAATTTGCTGACCCTTATACTCAACGATCTGGACCTGCGGGACTTGGATAACGAAGGTGCTGACAAAGTGCTTGAGTACGTCAAGTGCACGTGCCATCTGTGGTTCTAAACACGCATTCCAAGACAGTAACGGGTTATTAAACGGCTCATCCACCGTTTTGATTGAAATGCTGGTCAGTAGCGCGTTAACCATACCACCGATGGCATCTTTCCGCTCATGGTGCTTACCGCTAAATAGCATCTGTCCGATGGAATCGATATGAGCTTCAAACCACGGGTCGCCACAGTCCGCTAATTGACTTGCTGCGCCTTCTTGCCATTGCTGACGTGTCACCATACCAAGTACGATTGCATCTTCTAAATCATGAACACCGTAGGCGATATCATCTGCTAGCTCCATGATTGAGCAATCGAGTGATTTAAAACGCGTTTTACTGTGCTCAAACTCCGATTCTGGCGTTGAACGCATCAGACTAAGCAATGCCTTGTCGTTGTCAGAAAGCGGTGCAATTACCCAATCAAATAAGTCTTTATCACAATCATAAATGCCTTTAGCTGGGCTCCAATCTTTTGCTTTTAGTTTACGTTGATGCTCGGCTGGTTGAGGTAACTTGACGGAGCGTGTTTGACTAATGAGGGCAGGGTACTTAATCAAACCAAGCAGTGTGCGGCGTGATAAATTCATTCCGAAATGCTCAGTATAAGGCTCTAACTTAGTGACGATACGAAAGGTTTGGGCGTTCCCCTCGAAGCCGCCATGTTCGCGCATTACGTAGTTTAGAGCGACTTCTCCCCCATGACCGTATGGAGGATGCCCGATGTCGTGCGCTAAACATAATGAATCAATTAAGCTGTCTGATGGTAATAGATCGCGGAACTCTGGCTGTTTTTTCTTTAACTGGGCGACGATACCGGTCCCGAGTTGCGACGCTTCTAAGGAGTGTGTTAACCGGCTGCGGTGAAAGTCTTCCAAGCTATTGCCGTGTACTTGGGTTTTTGCTTGTAGGCGTCGAAATGCAGCCGAGTGAAGAATGCGCGCTCGGTCTCGTTGGTACGGGCTCCGATGGTCGTCTCGACGGATTTTATGCTCATCATCATGGCGCTCTTGCCATTGCGGGTGTAATTCAAACGACACGATTATCTCCGTAAGCTAACTGATTTCATCTAACGATAATTCGAAACTTGGGGCAAAGGTATTGAGAAAGTAATCCATTTCAGGCGTTTTGCGTTCTTGCAAAGTGACGTCTAAGCGTTTTTTTGCCAGAGCGAACTCATGGTTGCCGGCGCTTAGTTCTTCAAGACATTTTAAATAGGCACAGATGGAATCGGCTTGCTTAACGATTTTTGCGTCCTCTTCGTGTGCAGAGTGAGAAAGAAGATAGGGGGCAAAATTATCGTGGAACTCTTCCGGTAACATTGAGAGTAATTTTTGTTCCGCTGCCGATTCTATCTTCTTATATTCTTTGGCAATTTCAGGGTTGTAATACTTCACTGGAGTTGGAAGATCACCCGTTAATACTTCACTGGAGTCATGGTACATGGCCAGAATCGCGATGCGTTCTGGATTAAGGTTGCCGCCGAACTTTTTGTTTTTAATTAGGGCAAGGGCATGAGCGACAAAAGCAACTTGTAAGCTATGCTCTGAAACGTTTTCTGGTGAGACGGACCGCATCAAAGGCCAGCGTTGGATCAGCTTCATTCGAGCCAGGTGGGCGAAAAAATGGCTTTCTTTCATGGCTTTCTCCGTTTCTGGTGTAAAAAAGGAACTCACTAGGAGTTCCTCTAAGCATATGAGAGATCAGCACTAATTACTACCAGTGATTCATTACTGGCTGTAGGTTGATAGGAATCTTTCAAAACGTCCAATGGCGATTTCTAGATCTTCAACGTGCGGTAGTGTCACGATGCGGAAGTGGTCTGGTTTTGGCCAGTTAAAGCCGGAACCTTGCACCAGTAAGACTTTCTCTTGTTTTAAGAAATCTAAAACCATCTGTTGATCGTTCTTGATGTTGTACATTTTAGTGTCGATTTTCGGGAAGAGGTACATCGCACCCTTAGGTTTGACACAAGAAACGCCAGGAATCTGATTGATCAGTTCATACGCTCGGTTGCGCTGCTCTAACAAGCGTCCGCCAGGTAAAATCAGTTCATTGATACTCTGGTATCCACCTAACGCGGTTTGAATGGCATGTTGCATTGGTACGTTTGCACATAAACGCATCGATGAAAGCAGCTCCAAGCCATTCACGTACCCTTGAGCCAGATGTTTAGGCCCCGTTAGGAACATCCAGCCACCACGGAAACCACAAACACGGTAGGCCTTTGAAAGGCCATTGAATGTCATGACTAGCACGTCTTCAGTGAGTGTGGCGACTGAGGTATGTGTTGCACCGTCGTACAACACTTTGTCGTAGATCTCATCTGCGAAAATGATCAGTTTGTGCTGGCGTGCTATCTCAATCACTTCAAGTAGGAAGTCACGGCTGTATACCGCACCTGTCGGGTTGTTCGGGTTGATCAGAACAATGCCACGTGTCTTTGGTGTGATTTTCTTTTTGATGTCTTCAAGGTCTGGGTACCAGTCAGCCTCTTCATCACATAGATAATGAACCGGCTTACCACCAGATAGTGCAACTGAAGCTGTCCATAACGGATAGTCTGGTGCTGGGATCAGCATTTCGTCGCCATTGTTTAATAGCGCTTGCATGGCCATTACGATCAACTCAGACACGCCGTTACCTACATACACATCTTCGACATCTAGCGAGCGTATACCTTTACGCTGATAGTGTTGGACCACAGCTTTACGAGCAGAGTAAATACCTTTGGAATCACAATAGCCTTGAGAAGTCGGCAGATTACGAATCACGTCGACTAAAATCTCATCAGGGGCGTCAAAACCAAATGGGGCAGGGTTACCAATGTTTAGCTTTAGGATTTTATGCCCTTCTTCCTCCATGCGCTTAGCATGTTTGAGTACAGGACCCCTAATGTCGTAGCAGACATTGTCGAGTTTTGACGACATCCCGATATTTTGCATTGTTTAATTCCTAAAAATTCGTTAATTTCTTTATTAAAATACAATAATTTGTTTTTTATTAGAATATATATCTGTAAATAATCTGTCTGCTGGTTAAGTTTTGCTCGCTTGCTATCACAGGATTTTGCAAAAGATCGCATACGACCTTGATTTGCTTTGGGTCTAAACTTAGAGTAGCCGTCAGTTACCATTTATCCTCACATACAACGAGGTTGATTTGTCACAGTTCCATCAAGCCGTAAAGAGAATTATCGAGCGAGTTCAGCAATCGGAAGGCAATCAAACACGTCTGGTCGAGCCCCTTAGCGAGAAACCTAATTTCTCATTTATTGATTGGCTTGATGCACAACCACTTTTCCCTAAGTTTTATTGGCAGTCCCGCGATACACGTGAAGAGGTCGTTGCACTAGGGCAATTGCACGCTTTTGTTGAGCCAGGTCCTGCTTATACCATTCTAGGTGAAGGGCAAAGAGTCTGGGGCGGGCGCTCTTTTGATGGACAGCATGAGAAGAATCGTCGCTGTATGCCTTCTTTTTTCTTTTTGCCTCAAATTGAGTTAATTCGTTTTGACCAACAGTGGTCTCTCGCAGTTAATATTTCAGAAGACAAAGCGCGAACTCTAGCTGGGTTGAATAAACTGGTTTGTGAGGTCGCGACCTTAGCTCCAATTTCGTCTCACATCCGCTCTATTGTTCATACGCCAAGTCAGCCTCAATGGAATGAGTTAGTTCATAAGGTTCTGACTGGTATAGAGAATGATGATTTTAAGAAAGTGGTTTTAGCGCGTCGCTCTACCGTGCAGCTTGATAACACATTAAGTGCTGCACAGCTACTTAAAGCAAGTTACTTAAATAACCATCATAGCTTCCATTTCATGCTGAGCTTAGACAGTAAGCACAGTTTTATGGGGTCTACGCCAGAACGTTTGTATTCTCGCGTAGGGCATGAGCTACATACCGAAGCGTTAGCAGGTACGATTGGTCGGGGAGACAATGCCACTCAAGATATGGAGTTGGCGAATTGGTTATCCCAAGACCAAAAGAACCTCAACGAAAACCAGTATGTGGTGGACGACATCATTGACCGTCTATCACCGCATTCTGAAATGGTTGAAGTGGAAGCTGAACCGAGTTTGGTCAGACTACGAAAAGTGCAGCACCTTAAGCGAAATATTCACGCTAGTCTAAGAGCGGGGATAAATGGTGTTCAGTTGTTATCGGCGCTTCAGCCAACAGCGGCGGTTGCTGGCTTACCCCGACAAGAGTCCATGCAGTTTATTCTTGATAATGAGCCCTTTGCACGCGGCTGGTACGCGGGGTCAATGGGTTACATAAGCCATGAACGAGCAGAGTTTTGTGTCGCAATCAGAAGCGCGCTTGTGCTCGGTGATCAAGTACAACTGTTTGCGGGCGCAGGTATTGTGCCTGGTTCTGTGGCAGAACATGAGTGGGCAGAACTTGATAAGAAAATGTCGACGTTACTTACGCTGATTTCTGATCATCCGCCATTGGGAGTCGCATCATGAGTCATGACCAAGCGGTGCTCAATCGAGTTTGGTCAGAAACCATATTGATTGAGCTTCAGCGATTTGGCGTTAAGCATGTTTGTATCGCTCCCGGATCTCGTTCTACTCCTTTAACTTTAGAAGCGGCAGAACAGTCCGACTTTTCCATTCATACTCATTTTGATGAGCGTGGACTGGGCTTTATGGCTCTTGGTTTAGCGAAAGCTACTCAGGAGCCAGTGGCAATTATCGTTACCTCTGGTACGGCAGTGGCGAACTTACTACCGTCGGTTGCCGAAGCCAAACTTACTGGTGAAAAGCTGGTGCTGCTGACAGCAGATCGTCCAGTAGAACTTGTCGGCTGTGGTGCAAACCAAGCGATAAATCAATTGGGTATTTTTTCACATCATGTTTCGGCCAGTTTGAATTTACCAAGCCCAAATTTAGCAACGTCGCTTAACTGGTTGCTGACCTCTGTTGACGAAGTGATGTTTACTCAGCAATTGCAGGGTAGTGCTGTTCATATTAATTGTGCATTTCCAGAGCCTTTGTATTCCAACGGCGCAAAAGCGGATTATCAAACCTACTTAGATTCGGTCGCCGGATGGCGAAAAGGAAGCGGCACTTATACTCAGCGTTTTAGCCATTTGTCACAGGCGAACATCCCGCCTTTTTCAGACAAAAAAGGCTTGGTTGTGATTGGCAGCTTACCGCTTGAACAAGCGAAGTCGGCGCAGGCATTTGCACAAAAGATGGGATGGCCAGTACTTGCAGACCCGCAAAGTGGTCTCAGTTCGGATTGGGCGTATTACGATGTATGGCTTCAACTTCCCGAGTTCGCAAACGAGCTTGAATCTTGTGAACTTATTATCCAATTTGGTAGCCGAATCATCTCCAAACGTTTGAACCAATGGATTGATAAACAAGTATCGAAAAATCAACAAAGTAAAGACGTTCAGTATTGGTATGTCTCACCTTGTATGGACCGGAATAACCAAAATCATCTGGCGCAAATGCACTGGGTTGAGCCTCCTAAAACGTGGGTTTCTCGCATTAGTTTTGAGAAGTCAATATTTGCTGGGTGGGCTGATAGGTTAGCGAATGACGTTAAGCGAGTTCATCAACGTATCGAAGAAGCCTTCCTATCTGATGCAGCGTCTGCCATTGACGAAATTGCGTTGGCAGCAGACATCAACGAGCGCACAAAGAACGTAGATGTTTTCTTGGGTAATAGCTTGTTTGTTCGGCTTGTTGATATGTACGGAAAATTGGATGGTGTAGAGGTTTTCACTAATCGAGGCGCATCAGGGATTGACGGTTTGTTTGCTGCGGCATCAGGCGTGCAACGGGCAAGAGGTAATCCGTTACTAATGTATATCGGTGACACAGCAGCACTTTATGATCTCAATTCTCTGGCGCTATTTTCTCACAATAAACTGCCGGCGGTACTTGTTGTTACTAATAATGACGGCGGTGCGATTTTTGATATGTTGCCAGTACCACCAGAGCGCAGGACGACATATTATCAAATGCCTCATGGTTATCAGTTTGAACACGCGGCAAAGCAGTTTGGTTTGGCGTATTTGCATGTTTCTACACTGGAGCAATTCCAATCATCTGTAAAAGAGCATTTATGTCACCGCCAAGGAACGTTGCTGGTCGAGGTTCAAACCCCATCTAACCAAGCTGCTGAGACACTCAAGGCATTTAATAAGAGTCTGAATGCTTTACTTTGAACGTTTCCCTGTATTAGAAAAGCACCAAAGTATTACTTTGCCTACTCTGGTGTTTTTGCATGGTTTGCTTGGTAGCGGTGAAGATTGGCAATCGTGTATCAACGCGTTACCCGAGTATGAACGTGTTACGGTTGACCTCCCTGGTCATGGGCATAGCCAATCTATTTCTTGCAGCGATCTGAATGATTGCTGCAAACTTCTTGGTTCCACACTATCTTTATTATTTCCCTCACAACAACCACTTATTTTGATTGGTTACTCTATGGGCGGCCGCATTGCGATGCATGGTATTGCCCATCAATGCTTTCCAGATCTCAATATTGCGGGCGCGATTGTTGAAGGGGGAAACTTCGGGCTTCAAACTGAGTCAGAGAAACAGGTGAGATTAGAGAATGATGCTCGTTGGGCAATGCGTTTCAAAACTGAACCACTTGAACGTGTTTTGAACGATTGGTACCAACAAGCGGTGTTTTCTTCACTAAACCATGAGCAAAGACAAACATTCATTGCGAAGCGAAGTGATAATCTTGGCTCAGCGGTGGCGAATATGTTGATGGCGACATCGTTAGCCAAACAGGCATATTTGTTGCCCTCACTGCAAAAGCAGAACATACCAGTGTATTACTTGTGTGGTGAGAAAGACCAAAAATTTAGCCAACTGGCACAACATAGCGGGTTGGCGTATCGACAAGTTGAAGGCGCTGGTCATAACGTCCATCAAGAGCAGCCCAAACAGTTTGCGATACATACCAAGCAAATAATTCAGTCTCACTTTGGTGAGAGTAACGAGAACAATGGGAATCACCATGGCTAAAACAGTAGGCATTTCTGAAGAAGAACTTTACGCTCCGGTTCAATGGAAAGATTGCGGCGAGAAATACGAGGACATTCATTACCATAAGTCTGAAGATGGTATCGCGAAAATCACCATTGCGCGTCCTCAAGTGCGTAACGCGTTTCGTCCTCAAACGGTAAAAGAGATGATTGATGCGTTGGCAGGTGCGCGTTACGACTCTGGTGTTGGCGTGATCATTCTGACAGGTCTAGGTGAAGACGCATTCTGTTCTGGCGGCGACCAGAAGATCCGTGGCGACTATGGCGGCTATAAAGATGACCAAGGTACGCATCACCTAAACGTATTGGACTTCCAACGCGATATTCGTACTTGTCCAAAACCAGTGATCGCATCGGTAGCGGGTTGGGCTGTTGGCGGTGGCCACGTTCTGCACATGATGTGTGACCTAACGATTGCAGCTGACAACGCTCAATTTGGTCAAACAGGCCCTAAAGTGGGTTCATTTGATGGCGGTTGGGGTGCATCTTACATGGCTCGCATCGTAGGCCAAAAGAAAGCTCGCGAAATTTGGTTCCTATGTCGTTTCTACAATGCTCAAGAAGCGGTAGACATGGGCCTAGTAAACACAGTTGTACCACTAGCGGATCTAGAGAAAGAAACCGTTCGTTGGTGTCGTGAAGTACTACAGCACAGCCCAATGGCATTGCGCTGCCTGAAAGCTGCATTAAACGCAGATTGTGATGGTCAAGCGGGTCTGCAAGAGCTAGCGGGTAACGCAACGATGATGTTCTACATGACTGATGAAGGCCAAGAAGGTCGTAACGCCTTTAA
Organism: Vibrio sp. D417a; assembly: GCF_030248595.1. Lineage (NCBI taxonomy): Bacteria > Pseudomonadati > Pseudomonadota > Gammaproteobacteria > Vibrionales > Vibrionaceae > Vibrio > Vibrio sp. D417a. The sequence goes on from NZ_JAHGAM010000009.1 coordinate 161,126, forward strand.
CGAGAAGCGTCGCCCAGACTTCGATAAATTCCCTCGCAACCCATAATCCGTCTAAATGAGGAGCGTGTTAGCTCCTCTGTTCCTTTTTTCCTGAGCGCCTCGCCCTCTGGGAGGCTGGTGGGATTGCTCGTCAGAACGCTCAAATATACGGCATTACATAGGACTTGAATTATGCGTGAAGCGAAAATTTATCGTTATAGCTTGCCCATGGATAGTGGTGTCATCCTACGTGACAACAAGCTAACCGAACGTGTTGGTTATATTGTTGCGCTTTCCGAAGATGGTAAAACAGGGTTTGGAGAAGTCGCTCCTCTTCCTGGTTTTAGCTTAGAGAGCACCGAAGATGCGGGTGTTCAGCTACAAGAACAGGCGGAGCGTTGGGTAGCAGAGTTGGATGTGGATTATGCCAATATGTACCCGTCGGTTGCGTTTGGTTTATCGATGGCACAGCTTGAATTAGCTGGTGGCTTACCACAACAAGGTAAATACCAAACAGCGCCACTATGCACTGGCGACCCAGATGAGCTCATTCCAAAGCTGAACGAAATGGAAGGTGAGAAAGTCGCTAAGGTGAAAGTTGGACTTTATGAGCCAATTCGCGATGGCATGCTTGTGAACCTTTTTCTTGAATCAATCCCTCAATTAACGCTTCGACTCGATGCCAATCGCGCTTGGACACCAGAAAAAGCGCAGCAGTTCGCTAAGTACATTGCTCCGTCTCTGCGTCAACGAATCACGTTTCTAGAAGAGCCGTGCCGCTCTCCTGGCGATAGTCTCTCTTTTGCGATTAATACTGGTATTGCTATCGCTTGGGATGAAACATTGCAAGATGCGGTTCGTCGTGAAGATTTCCGTCTTGAAGATCTAACTGGTGTGAAAACGATCATCATCAAACCCACACTCATTGGTTCGGTGGATTTTTGTATTACACTGATAGAGAAAGCAAAGTCACTGGGGATGAAAGCAGTGATTAGCTCTAGCATTGAATCCAGTCTCGGTTTAACTCAATTAGCGCGCTTTGCCCAATGGCAGCTGCCTGATGAAGTTCCAGGTTTGGATACGATTGGCTTATTCAAAGCTCAACTAGAGCAGGGCTGGCCTAAGTGTGAACTTCCCGTTCTTCCTCTAAAAGACCAGGAGATTGTGTGGCATTCTGCGTAGACAATATTGCGAAGGCACCATGGAAATATTGGGCTCAAACGAGCCCTTTTTCTATTGCACTCAAGACATCAACAGAAGTATTAAACTGGCAACAACTCTCGAAGCGTATTGACCAATACACTCACTATTTGAATGACTTGGGTGTAACTCGGGGGGATGTGCTGACTTTGGTTGGCAAGAACCAAGTAGAAACACTGTTGTTTTATCTTGCCTCCAAACAGTTAGGCGCGCTCGCTGCGCTGACCATGGAACAACCACTAGATAAGTTGCAGGGTAAGCTTGCTGCACTTTACAGGCCTGATCAAACTCGGTTTATCTGGTTTTCTCAGGAGTGCGCTTCGACCTTTTCTGAACATGATATACAAAAACTCAAGGCAACATTGCTTTCACCGCCTGTAGTATCACAGCAAGAGAGTGATTCGTTGACTGAAGATAGCTATCATCATGACCGGCTAGCTTCAGTAGTATTTACTTCTGGCTCTACAGGGGAGCCTAAAGCTGTGGTTCATACACATCGACAGCATCTTGCGTCTGCAGAGGGCTTGTTGCAGGAGTTCATTTTCACTCAGCAAGATGCTTGGCTATTATCGCTTCCGCTGTATCACGTCTCTGGATTAGCGATTGTCTATCGTTGGCTATATGTCGGAGCAACACTAAAGGTCGGTTCAGGGAAACTTGTTGATGATGTTCAGGGCGTATCACACGCTTCTTTGGTTGCGACTCAGCTAAAACGGTTATTGGATGATGATGCACATTTGTCATTGACACATGTGCTACTGGGCGGCAGCCACGTTGATCACGAGTTGGCACTACGAGCAACAGGGCAAGGCATTGAGACATGGTTAGGTTATGGGATGACGGAGGCGGCCTCTACCGTTACCGCAAAGAGAATTGACTGCACCAGTAATGCTGGGCATGTATTGAAGCACCGTAAGATAAAATTAGTTGACCAACGCATTTTTGTTGGCGGTAAGACATTAGCGGCAGGGTATTTCCATCAAGGACATGTTACCCCATTTCTGGATGAGAAAGGCTGGTTTGACAGCAAAGATCTTGGCGAGTGGCAAGGTGATGAATTAAAGATAATCGGCCGTGCCGACAATCAGTTTATCTCTGGTGGTGAGAATATCCATTGTGAAGAGATTGAAGCCGCTTTGAACCAAATTGATGGTGTAGTGCAGAGTATAGTGGTTCCAGTCGAAGACGCGGAGTTTGGTCATAGACCAGTAGCTGTGATTCAGACCAATGGATTGCGCAGCAAGTCGGAGTATGACCAGCACTTGCAATCAAAGTTAGAGAAGTTTAAATGGCCAGTGGAATACCATGTAATGCCAGAAACTCTACTAGAAGGTGGGATCAAAATTTCACGTAAGGCCGTGAAAGAGTGGCTGTTGTCATCACTTCAGCATTAGTCAATTTTGCTATGTATTAGTCATAAAGAGAATTTCGTATCCTTATAACTCTGAATCATAATTATGCTTCTTAGTGGAGAGAAAATGCATAAGGTTCAGGATGGCAAAGCTAGTTTTAATTGCGGCAGTAGCACTACAAATTGGTATCGCGATAAGTAGTGAAGGGCTAGCCCGCTCTCTTGCAGAGCTGACGGCATTTTTGATCGCTATTGCGTTGGTCGTTATATACAAAAATAGCAAACGGGAAATACCGCCCCCTCAACGCGATAAGCAGACCACCAATATCTAAAACAGTAACCAACTTAGAGAAGTGGTAGAAATTAGCACCCACAGAGTCACACCAAACAACAGCGGCTTAGCTCCAGCTGACTTTAGTTTTGAAATTGAAATGCTGCAACCTATCAAGAACAGACATACAACCAACGCTTGCTTTGCTCCAATGAAAATGCCGTGATAGACCATTTCAAATTGAGGAAAGAAGTCGCTAAACGCGATAGCTGCACAGTACCAAAAAATGAAATAAGGGATAGCTAGTTTTTTCTTTCCATTCTCTTTTTGGCCTCTTGAAAAGATGACGGCACTGATCAAAGCAACAGGAATGATCCATAAAGCGCGCGCGAGTTTCAATGTTGTTGCCGTAGTTAGCGCTTCTTCCCCATAGGCCGAGGCAGCCCCGACAACAGAAGATGTGTCATGAATGGCAATCGCAGCCCATGTGCCAAACGTGTGTTGATCTAGCCCTAAAGCATGTCCAATCACAGGAAACACAAAGAGTGCAATGGAGTTCAGGACAAATACCGTTGCCAGTGCTAATCCAATCTGCTCGTCTTTCGCTTTAATCGCCGGTGCCACAGCAGCAATTGCGCTACCACCACAAATTGCAGTACCTGATGAGATTAAGTAAGCGGTTACTCGCTCCAATTTAATTACCCTGGCAATGAGAGTGCCCATGATCAGTGTGCCTGTAATAGTGGCGATGATCAGGCCGATACCATCCGATGTGACTGCAAGTGCTTGCTCAAAGTTGATGCCAAAGCCTAAGCCAATAATCGAGTAAGACAGCAGCTTTTTAGTAAAAGAAGCGATGGGCAGCTCGGAAGGCACAAAACCAAAACTTGCGAGTAGAAAACCGATAACTAGAGCAATGGGAGAGGAGGCAAGAGGGGTTAGACAAAAAAGTAACGCCAATCCAAACAGGAGGTAGTTTCTATTCAAGGTTTTTTATTCGCTGTTGTGAATGAAAGGGAGAGTATATCGCACTGGGTGTGGTCAGTTTGTCTTAATGATTTGAACACATGTTCAGTTATCCTAAACATGTGTTCAAGTGTATTTATCGCCAGTCGCCTCTAAGTTGATGCACTTTATCGAACATTGTTTTTGCCGTTGCTTCATTTGGTGGCACCGGTTGTCCTGCCTCAATTTCTAGCTTTGACCAAAATCGAGTCGGTAAGCCACAGCATGCGCGACCTTTTGCGCGGCTGAAATAGCTTCCCCATAAGCCTTTAAGTGCAACAGGTATGACGGGTACTGGGCTACGACGTAGAATGATATCAATACCTCGCATGAATTCATTCATTTCACCATCTGAAGTTAATCTTCCTTCAGGGAAAATACAGACGATATGACCTTCGCTTAGCGCAGCTTCCACATCGTTAAATGCACGTCTGATAGAGCTTCTGTTACTCGCTGAAATTGGAATTACCCCAGTTCGACGTAAAAAGCGCCTTAGTGGAGGTAGGTTGGCGTAATCTTCCTCCATCACAAAACGAATCAACCTTGGGCATACCGCACTAAGTAGCAATGCATCCATGTAGCTTACATGATTACATACAATCAATGCCCCACCATGCTCGGGTAGGTTGTGTAGATTCTTATGCTTAACTCGATAGATGGTGTGCGTAAGCATCCACATGACAAAGCGAACAACAAAAATAGGAATTTGCAAAAAGATGTAAGCGGCGACTAAGAAATTTAAAATGGCTAACAATGCAAACAGTTGAGGAATTGTCATCTTGATTACACTTAGGCACACAATACCTAAGACAGCGCTGCCGACCATAAACAGAGAGTTAAAAATGTTGAGCCCTGCGATGACTTGAGCACGTTCGGTTTCCTTTGCTCGATGCTGCATTAATGCGTAAAGAGGCACGATAAACAAACCGCCCGAAGCGCCAATCATCAATAGGTAGAAAAATAATGGCCAAAAAGGCTCATATCTAAAGAAGTCTACAAAGTTATGGAAAGTAGGTAGATCATTGGGAATGGAAGTGGCCATTAGGTACCCAAATACCGTAATGCCAAAGGCACCAATTGGCACAATACCGACTTCGATACGATGGTTTGAGATCCAATTGCAAAGTAGCGACCCTAGCGCGATACCAATGGAAAATAGAGCGAGCAAGAAAGACACCGCACTCTCGGTGCCATTTAGGTAAATCTTAGTGAAATTCGGAAATTGTGTTAGATATGCGGCGCCTAAAAACCAAAACCAGCTTATTGCCATTATGCATTGAAAAACAACTCGATCGGATTTGGCGATAGAGAGCGTGTGTTTGGTTTGCTTGTATGGTTGCCAACGAAAAGAGAGATTGGGCGCGCTGGCTGCAGCAAAGGGGATTGAGCGGCTCGACAAGTAGCCTAACAATGCGAAGATCACGACACAAAATGCGGCGAGGTATTTTGCGTTGTCTGCAGAGGCTATAATCCCAGCGCCTAAGGTGCCAATAAGGATGGCGATAAAGGTACCAGCTTCAACAAGAGCATTGCCGGGCACTAACTCTTTAGCATTTAACTTTTGAGGCAAAAGGGCATATTTAACTGGGCCAAAAAATGCTGACTGTGTGCCCATTAAAAACAGTAGCAATAAAAGCACACCATAACTTTCGGTTATGAATCCGATGGCACCTAACAGCATGATGGCTATTTCAAATAGTTTGACCTTACGAATAAACCATGACTTTTCATATTTGTCGGCTAATACGCCAGCGGAAGCAGAGAACAGAAAGAACGGTAGAATGAACAAGCCTGCCGCAAGGTTGATGAACAAATTGCTCGAAATAGGCAGTGCACTGGAGCCAGCGAATGCGACAAACAACAGCAAAACGTTTTTAAAAATATTGTCGTTGAAAGCGCCAAAAAATTGAGTAATGAAATAGGGCAGGAATTTTCTCTGCGTAAGTAAGGACGGCTGTCTGTCGGATGACATGTATAATCCTTTGTTACCAGTTCGTGAGGTAGTTGGAAAGAAGATTACTGATCAACTCTTTGCCATCAATCGGTTCACTAGAGAAAAACTTATCATCGACACTGAGTAAAGTAATGCCATGTACGCCAGACCAAAGGACTCGACTCGCTTGAATCACTTCGGATTCAGTACGATGTGGTGCGATTTGAGCCAATAGTGACTCTAGCATTCCCGTCATACCATCGATACGTTTGGCATGCCATTCCGGAAGTTCTGCTCCATTCATGTTGTGTTCGAACACTAACTGCCAACGGTATGGGTGTTTTTGAGCAAAATCGTGGTAGCAATAAGCGAGTTCAAAAAGCGCTTGATGGGAGTCTTTGCTGTCATTAGTCGCTTTGCGTGCTTCTTGAGATAACTCATCTAAAGTTTGAGCGACAACATGAAGCAACAACAAATTATAATTACCAAAAACATTTACCAATGTGCTTGGCACGTAACCAATCATGTTAGCGATTTTACGAAGACTGAGTTCGTGGTAAGAATTCTCATCTAAAAAGTTTTTGACCGTTGTTAACGTCAAATTCACTAACTCTTCTCGGGTGTGATCGTTTCTGCGCGCCATACTCTCAAACTACTTTATTGAACATCGTTCAATATGATAGTCAGCTACCTATTAACCGTCAACAAGGCAATGTGTCCAAGTGCCCTCAAGGTGTAGGATTCTGAGCTGTGTCACTGATTCTAATTCAAGTAAAACAATCTGGAGTATTAGTGAACTTATTCCATACTTTTTTTACATTGATCAAGCGCCTTCAGCTGAATTGTAAGCAGTGTGAGCAGTCTGCATTTTTGGCAATATTCTGATACATGTCAGCTTCTATAAGCTATTTTCATCAATCGGTATACAGAGTATGATGACTTAAAAATCATCTTTGGCGTGCTACTGTTTGAAACAACGATTGTTTCGTCTTGAAAATGGGGCACTATCTTAGATAGCTAACTTTAAGGATAACGATGAAACGTTTATTTTCTATTGTTGCTTTATTGATGTTTACTGTTGCTGTAACGCCTATCGCGGAAGCGAAGAAGTTTGGTGGCAGTAAGTCTTTCGGTAAGAGCTACAAAACTGCACCAGCACCGAAACAACAGCAACAAAACACCAATACGGTCGGCAAAGATCAGACGACAAAGTCTTCAAGTAAGAAAGGCCTTATGGGTGGTCTGCTAGGCGGACTTCTTGCTGGTGGTCTACTTGCTGCATTCTTTGGCGGTGCTTTTGAAGGTATCCAGTTTATGGATATCCTAATTATTGGTTTGATTGCCTTTGTCATCTTTAAACTAATGCGCGGTATGCTAGGTGCGAAGCAGGGCAGTATGAACCAGCATCGTCAACAGCCTGCATTTGGTGGCAACGCATCTAAGTTTGAGCAACCAAACATGCAAAACTTTGAGCAACAACCAAACACAAATAATGGTGGCTTTGGTGGTTTTGGCGCTCAAACAGACGTACCACATAACTACCCACCGGGTTTTGACCAAGCAGCGTTCATTAATGGTTCTCGTGAACACTATCGAATCCTGCAAGGTGCGTGGAATCACAACCAGCTAGAAACTATTGAAGAATATGTTTCTCCAAGCTTGTTTGAAGACCTAAAAGCAGAGCGCGCGAAGCTCGACGGTGAGCAGCATACTGACGTAATGTACGTTGATGCGGAGATCGTCCGTGCTGATTACGATGCAAATAAAGCACAGCTTAGTCTGCAGTTTAGCGGTCGTTACCGTGACACAGTAGAAGGTGTTGAAGAAGAAATCGAAGATATCTGGCACCTAGAGCGTGACTTGACTGCGCCTAATGCGCCATGGTTAATCGTTGGTATTCAAGGCTAGTCACCTTTAAACCAATTTAGTCACTAGTAAAAATCCCGCATCCCCTGCGGGATTTTTTGTATCTATCATTTATATTTCTTGTACGTGTTTTTATACAAACATCACTAATTGAGTCCGTTTGGTAATTTTGCGAGCCCACTTTTTCTAGTAAGTCCTCAAGTGTTTTCCTATTTATATTGAACATTCATATTAAGGCCATACGAACTAACAAAATCAAAATAGCTAGTACATTGTTTGTAGGGTAAAGATCTGCTCCTCAGCCTTTTGTTTGTGGAGTTTCACATGGGGTTGGTTGCTTTAGTGAGATTGAGTATAGGTTATACCAATCGTAGTAAATAACTGGTCATTCTAGCTTGTTAAAATACTCGATAACTGCGCCTTGTTCTCAAGCATTTTCCCTACGCTATTTCTGATCACTTATTTACTGTGATAGGTATTCAATCGAGCAGAGTTTCGGTTAGGAGTGAAAGGTTCGTTGTAGTAGGACTATGCTATCAAGATCCTGAAACGAAAAAAGCCAGCTCAATGAGCTGGCTTCTT